>DATAHE010000339.1:0-8121 GCA_036263355.1 Steroidobacteraceae bacterium
GATTCCCACTTTCGTGGGAATGACGCTGTAGTAATAGATATCAAAAAGTAATCTGACAACTAAAGTAGTGAACACCCAACTTACCATCTACCTGCTCCTCGCTCTTGCTATCGGTGGCGTCATCGGCGCATTGGTGATGCGCGTACTGGGCGCACAACGCGAGCAGCAACTCACCAATGAATTGGCCGCATTGCAATCGCAACTCAAGTCGCAGACACAATTGGAACAGGAACGACAAGCCGCTCTGCAATTAACAATGGACCGCCTTGCAAAGGACTTCGACTCGGTCGCGGGTCAAACGCTGCGCGCCAACAGCGAAGTATTCTTGAAGCTGGCGCGCGAACATCTCGGTCAACACAATCAGAATGCCGCAGCTGCATTGGTTGAACGCGAGAAAGCGATCGAAACTTTGGTTTCTCCCATTCGCGATGCATTGAACAAGACGGAGCAACAGATTGCACGTATTGAAAAGGAGCGCGCTGAAAGCTTCGGCGCTCTACGCACCTCTATTGAATCAGTTGCACTCGGTCAGCAGGCGCTGCAAAAAGAAACCCGCACATTAGTGACTGCGCTGCGACGCCCCGAAGTTCGTGGTCAATGGGGTGAACTGACATTGAAGCGTCTGGCAGAACTGGCAGGTATGGTGGAACACTGCGATTTCAACGAACAAGTTCATACGCATTCCGATGAAGGTGCTCTGCGACCTGACATGATCGTAAGAATGCCTGATGGCCGTTCTTTGGTTGTCGACGTCAAGACTCCATTGGATGCTTATATCGAAGCCGTCGAAGCCAGCACGGATGAAGCTAAACAGATTGCACTGAAACGCCACGCCAATTCTGTATCGGAACGTGTGCGACAACTGTCCGCAAAGAGTTACTGGGCACAGTTCGAAAACAGTCCTGACTTTGTCATTCTGTTTATACCGGGCGATCAATTCTTAAGTGCGGCGCTGGCAGAAAATCCGAATCTGCTTGAAGACGCCATCCGTCAACATGTGATCATCGCTACCCCATCCAGCTTTGTTGCGTTGCTGAAAGCAGTGGCCTATGGCTGGAGACAAACTGCCTTAGCGCAAAACGCCAAAGTCATCAGTGATCTTGGCGCTGATCTATACAAGCGTTTAAGCGTCTTCACCAATCACTTGACCAAGTTGCAACGCAACTTGAATGGCAGCGTTGAAGCGTTCAACTCCGCAATGGGCTCGCTCGAACGGCAAGTATTACCTGGCGCACGCAAATTCACCGAGCTTGGCATTCGCCCAGACAAAGAGATCGATACGATTGAGCCGATTGAATCGCTGGCGCGTACACCGCAGGCACTACCCACGCAGAGCGCTAGCGACACCGAATGACACTGGATATTTCACTGCGGCAACGCGCCATTCCCGATGGTTCGATGCGTTACTTTGCGTGGCTATACACACCAGAGCAACATCGCGATGCATTTGCTGCATTATTGCTGTTGGAATCTGAGCTGCGTGATACCGCATTCGTACCGCATGATGTTGCACATATCCGCCTGCAATGGTGGCGCGATGAAATTGAACATTTGAATAATGGCAAAGCGCAGCACCCTGCTACGCAGGTACTGCAAGCTGCAAAACAAACCTCCGCAGATTATTCAATGCTGGAAAGATTGATACTTTGTTGCGCTCAGGATATCGCGCACAGCACCTACGAGTCCGACAGCGAGCTACGGCAGTACTTTAGTAACTATGGCACACTTGCAATGGCCGCCGCATCGTTACTGAATGACTCGCCCAACGCTCAAGTTATGGAAGCAGCGCAGAAGCTGGGAGCTTTTGTTCGTGAGGTGGAAACACTACGCGACTTGAAGCTTGATGTTCATCATGGTTATTTGTACCTGCCGTTGAATGAGATGGACCAGTTGAATGTCGACTATGAAACGCTGGCATCCAGCAATTGGTCAGCGACTTTTACAGAATGGCTGGTTGATCGCTGCAAGAGCATTCTTCAGATACATAAGGCATTAATGCAGGCATTGCTCGATGATGAGAAAGCACAACTGCGGCCCTTGATAGTGCTCGCCTCGCTACATGCAAGACTTCTTGAACTCCTGATTTCGAATACCGACAATTTCAAGCAACGCGCAGAGCTAAGCACTTTGAAGAAAACATGGACAGCCTGGAAAGCTGCCCGAAATTTTTAATTCACGACAGAACTCATATGACGTACTCCAACAACTACTCACCTGATACAAATGCGCTCGCCAATCGCGTCATCCTGATTACCGGCGCAAGCGATGGCATTGGCAAGGCACTCGCCATTGCCTGTGCAAAACTTGGTGCGACAGTCATTGCTCACGGCAAAACATCGAAGAAACTGGAAGCGCTGGACGATGCGATTAAATCCATCACTGGCACAACTACGGCACTGATTCCGCTGGACTTTGAGAAAGCTGGTCCGAATGAATACCAGGCCATGGCAACAGCCATTGAGCAGAACTACGGCAAGCTGGATGGCCTGGTTCACAACGCTGCAATGCTGGGCGAACATGCGCCTATTGAGCATCACGACATCCCGAAATGGATGCGCACCATGCATATCAACACCAACGCGCCCTTTATTCTGACGCGCTATTGCCTGCCTTTGCTCCGACAATCCGCTGATGCATCAATTGTATTCAGCAGTTGCGAAGTAGCAGTAAAACCACGTTCGAACTGGGGCGCGTATCTGGTGTCGAAGTATGCGAATGAAGGCATGATGAAGATGCTGGCCGAAGAACTGGAAAACTCAACGGTACGCGTCAACAGTGTTGATCCCGGCGTTGTCGACACTCGTATTCGCATGCAAGCTTTCCCGGCGGAAAATCGGTCTGTTTATCCTAAGCCAGAGGTCGTGGTGAATCCTTATCTCTACTTATTGAGCGATGATAGCAAAGGCGTTCGTGGTCAGCGAATCTCGATATCCAGTTGATGTGAGTTATGAGTGCGAAGATTCTCATGACTCGTCAATGGCCCGCAGCAGTCGAAGAATATCTTCGATCACGCTACGACGTGACATTTAATACCTCAAACGTTCCAATGACCGAGTCAGAATTGCGCGAAGCAACGCGCAATTTTGACGTATTGTGCACAAGCACATCAGACCAAATCACTACGCACGTATTAAACCACCCTGACAGCAAGGTAAAACTCATCTGTAACTACGGCGTGGGCTACGAACACATTGACGTGAATGCTTGCAAGCAACGCAACATCATGGTCACCAACACGCCCGATGTACTTACTGATGCAACCGCGGAGCTTGCCATCATGCTGATGTTGATGGTTGCGCGACGCGCCAGCGAGAATGAACGGAATTTTCGTACCACATTTTCCACTGACTGGCGTCCCACACATCTGCTGGGCACACAAGTGACTGGAAAGACATTAGGTCTGATTGGGTTTGGCCGCATCGCTAAGGCAGTAGCCATAGTTGCCTCCAACGGGCTGCGCATGAAAGTTCTCTATCACTCCCGGCGTCGTGCCGATGCCGCAACGGAAACATCACTACATGTTGAGTATTGTCAGGACATCGACACCTTACTTGCTGCATCTGACTTTGTCTCGCTTCACTGCCCCGGTGGCAAGGAGACGGAAAAGCTGATCAATGCAAAGCGGCTGCAAACAATGAAACGCTCTGCCTTCCTGATTAACACAGCGCGCGGCTCTGTGATTGACGAAGCGTCATTGATCAACGCATTACACAACCAAATCATTGCTGGTGCCGGTCTCGATGTTTATTGCAACGAACCCACCGTGAACAAACAACTATTTGACGTACCCAATGTAGTGCTGCTTCCCCATATCGGCAGCGCAACAACAGAAACCCGGCATGCCATGGGCATGCGTGCCGTCAGCAATCTGGAAGCATGGCTGGAAGGACGAGAAATTCCCGACCGACTCACGTAGTCCAATAAATCAAATCGTCCGTTATTCCTGAATCACGATTCGATTGCGCAGCTCGCCGATGTGGGTGATCGTAGCGGTAACCACATCGCCATTCTTTAGCTTCTGTGGCGGTTTCATTGCAAATCCAACACCAGCAGGCGTTCCCGTACAGATGACATCACCCGGCTCCAGTGTCATCCCGGAAGACAGCGAGGCGACAATCGCAGGAATATCAAACATCATCTGCGACACTTGACCATGCTGACGACGTTCGCCGTTCACATGCGATGTCAGCTCCAATGCATCTACGTCCTTTATTGCATCGCGCGTCACGATGCACGGACCAAGCGGCAATGTTGTATCGAGTGACTTTCCCTTGAACCATTGCTCGTGACGCTTCTGTAAATCTCGCGCAGTCACATCGTTGGCAACGGTATAGCCAAACACGTGGTCGAACGCGTTCTCCTTGGCAATATCGCAACCTCCTTTGCCAATAATCACCGCCAGCTCCACTTCATAGTCAAGCCAATGAGTAACTTGCTCGCGCACTTTGATATCACCGGTTGGTGAATTAATTGCGTTCGTAGCTTTAGTAAAGAACTGCGGCGCAGCAGGCATGCTGACCTCCTTGTTCTGCGCATCGAAACCTTCCTTGACATGATCTGCGTAATTACGTCCTACACAAAACGCATTGCGCGACAGCTTGGGAATGGGCGCCAGAAGAGTTACATTCTTGAGTGCATAGGTTGTAGCCGGAAATAACTGCGGCTGCGTTTCAATCTGCTTGATAACCTTGCACGCTTCTTCACCACCATTAATCACTGCAAGCATCGAAGAAAGATCCACCGCTGCCCCTACTCGCTCTGCACTGGCGGCCACGGCGATCACACTGTTACCGACCAACACACCCACTACGGGCAACCCCTCATTTACAAAGGTGACCAGCTTCATTGAATGATCCTCCGCGTGATGCACGTATACTATTGCAACGCCTATCAAATTCCAAACTGCCATACAGCATTCGCGAGAAAGATGTGACCACCTTACATTCCGGCCTTAACTCTGCGACAGCAAAACAGCTGCTTGATAAAGATGGTCATAATGAATTGCCATCGGATAAACCAAGGCAGGCATTAAAGATTATCGTCGAAGTAATTTCTGAACCCATGTTTCTGTTGCTGCTGGGCGCGGCAGGGATCTATCTGGTATTGGGCGACATGCGCGAGGCACTGGTGCTTTGCAGTTCCATCTTCATCATCATTGTGATTACCTTTGTTCAGGAGAAGCGTACCGAACAAACCCTGTCGAAGTTAAAAGACCTGACCAGCCCTCGTGCCCTGGTTATGC
The DNA here is from genome assembly GCA_036263355.1 of Steroidobacteraceae bacterium. GTDB lineage: Bacteria > Pseudomonadota > Gammaproteobacteria > Steroidobacterales > Steroidobacteraceae > CAILZL01. The sequence goes on from DATAHE010000339.1 coordinate 5,243, forward strand.
GTGACGGTGTTGCGGTACGTATCGCGGGTCGAGATGTGGTGACAGGTGACATCGTATTGCTGCGTGAAGGAGATCGTGTTCCCGCGGACGCTACGCTATTGGAATCCACTGCGCTAACAGTGGATGAATCGATTCTTACCGGTGAATCGCTGCCTGTTGAAAAATCCGGAAGTCACAATAGCAACAGCAACGACAGCAAAGTATTTTCCGGCAGCATGATCATCAGTGGTTATGGCACAGCGCAAGTCATTGCCACTGGCGTCAAAACCGAGATCGGCAAGATCGGCAAAGACATTCAATCGATCAAGGTTGAAACCTCACCACTTTATCTCGAAGTTCGTCGAGTGGTGAAATGGATTGCAACCTTGGCCATCGCGCTGTGCATCGTCGTTGCACTTACTTATGCGATATCCACGGGCGCATGGCTGAAAGGATTGCTGGCAGGCATTACGGTCGCGATGGGCGTACTGCCCGAAGAGTTTCCTGTGGTGCTCACAGTGTTTCTTGCGATGGGTGCTTGGCGTATTGCGCGTCATGATGTGCTGACTCGCCGTATCCCAGCCATTGAATCGCTTGGTGCGGCAACCATACTGGCGGTGGACAAAACAGGCACCTTGACTGAGAACCGCATGCAGGTCGCGGTCATTCAGACACACAGCCATACAACCGACTTTCGATCACAGAAGCCAGCAGAAAATAGTCAGGATGATGAGACCAAGTCCGTGCTCCGCATTGCCCTTGCGGCCAGTGAACGCGATGCATTCGACCCTATGGAGCTAGCCATCCATCAGGCAGCCGAAAAATCGATTCCAGAAACCGCGCTTCACTATCAATCGATGTCATTGGTGCGTGAGTATGATTTGACGCCCGAATTACTGGCCGTGACACATGTATGGCAGTTTGACGCGAATTCAAAGTATGAGATCGCATGCAAAGGCGCACCTGAAACCGTGATGACGTTGTGCAAGCTGGATGAAAACACTCGACAATTGTGGACGGATCGAATTGGTGCGTTAACGACACAAGGTCTACGCGTACTGGGTGTTGCTGAGGGCTCGCAGGAGAACCATGATCTTCCCGATTCGCCAAATGGATTCACGCTGACATTTCGCGGCCTGCTGTGTCTCGCCGATCCGATTCGTGCAACAGTTCCCAACGCACTGCATGAATGCAAGCAGGCCGGCATTCGCGTTGTCATGATCACAGGTGATCATGCTGGTACGGCAACCACCATTGCCAAACAGGCTGGCTTTAGTCAACCCGCGCAAGTGATGACATGCAGCGAGATGGATGCGCTGGATGACAGTGCCTTGCGCGAACGCATTCTTAACGTCGATGTGTTTGCACGTGCCACCCCGCAACACAAGTTAAGGCTTGTTGAAGCTTTTAAAGCCAACGGCGAAATCATTGTCATGACTGGCGATGGTGTTAACGATGCCCCTGCACTGAAAGCCGCACACGTTGGCGTTGCGATGGGCAGTCGTGGTACTGACGTGGCACGCGAAGCAGCGGCAGTCGTATTGCTGAATGATGACTTTGCATCATTGGTGAAAGGCGTGCGTCTGGGAAGACGAATCTACGACAATATCCAGAATGCAATGCACTATCTTATTTCCGTTCACATTCCGCTCGCGGGCATTGGGTTGCTGCCAGTACTCTTTGGTTGGCCACTGGTATTTTTTCCCCTACACGTGTTGTTCCTGGAATTCGTCATCGATCCGGCATGTTCTTTTGTATTTGAAGCCGACCCCGAATCGCACGATGTGATGCAACGTGCACCACGCAAATCAAGCGCATCACTTTTTTCGAAAGCCCTGGTAAGGCGCAGCATTCTGCTGGGCGGCATCAACCTCGCTATCACGTTGTTGACGTATTATTTTGGATTGAAGTGGCTATCCGAAACACAGGCTCGTGCCTTGTGCTTCACCACCTTGGTGTTGGGAAATATCGTACTGATGCTGATTAGTCGCACGCGACACGAATCCATATCGTCGGTGATCACCAGCAAGAATCTTCCTTTCTGGGGCGTCAGTATCGTTGCGCTCGCGGCGCTATCAATGGCAATCTACATACCGACTCTGGCGGCATTGTTTCATTTTTCCGTACCACCAATCGACATCATGATCTCACTGCTGTTGTTATGCGCTCTGTCATTGGCAACGACCACTCTCTGGCCGCGCTTAATGTCGCGTAACAAACATCAATAACAGATACGATCATCGAAGTTACGAAGCGCGTTCTCCAACCAGTCGCGCGTCGACTTCCGCCTCAGCCGCAAGCCAGTCTTCGATATCATGACCCGGAGAGAAGCCGCGGGACTCGGCATATTGATAAGCCAGCCGCTCAATCATGGCGTGTCGATCATCGCTGTCAGAGATTCGCGATAATGCAGAGTGCGTGATCAATGCTTCATCGGCAATGGACGAATGGTCGTCCTGCGATTTCTTTGCATGCAACACCGGTCGCGGTGCTTTTGATGTGGAGCGGGCTGAAGTTCGTGATGTCGTCATAGGGCCTCCTTAAAACAAGAAATCGGAATGAATCGGCTGAGGATCACCGTCGGCTGATTGCCATAACTCAAGATGACCCGCTACTGAGAAGAAAATGAAGTTGGTTAAGCACATTCACTATATGCAATCCGCAGCTAGTAAACAGCTGGGGCTTGTGCAAGTCGCTAGGGAATTTCCGCAGCTTTGAATCAAACTTGCCATCATCTAGGTACTGATTTACTGTCACGGCCTTAAATTTATTCCCACAAGAATCGAGATCACCTTGTTACTACGTCTGGATAATGTTTCGCTGGCTTTTGGCGCTCGACCACTACTCGATCATGTTGATTTTCAATTGCATGCCGGCGAACGTGTATCGCTGGTTGGCCG
>DATAHE010000340.1:0-5626 GCA_036263355.1 Steroidobacteraceae bacterium
GCAAAAACTCCTGTTTTTGACGGTTTTGAAAAATGAACTAAAACCAATGCGCGCTATCTCTCTATGCGCCGACCCGATTAACAAGTGAGGCAGTGAAGTGGATCGATTGCAAATAGATGGCGGGGTTGCACTTGCCGGTGACGTAAAAATTTCGGGTGCGAAGAACGCAGCTTTGCCCATCATTGCCGGTGCATTGCTGGCAGATGGCCCGGTGTTGTTATCGAACATTCCACATCTGCGTGACATCACTACCATGCTCGCATTGCTTGCCAACATGGGTGTGCGAACTACACTGGATGACAAGATGCGTGTGGAAATTGATGCACGCGAAACCAGCAAATTCATTGCACCGTACGAACTGGTTAAAACCATGCGCGCATCGATTCTGGTGTTAGGTCCATTGCTGGCGCGTTTCGGTCAGGCGGAAGTTTCGTTACCCGGCGGTTGTGCGATCGGTGCACGTCCAGTGAATCTGCATGTGGATGGCCTACGTGCGATGGGCGCGGATATTCGTATCGAACATGGCTACATTCACGCCAGTGCAAAACGGTTGAAAGGCGCGCGTTTGTTGCTGGAAACCGTGACCGTAACTGGTACTGAAAATCTGATGATGGCTGCAGCACTTGCAGAAGGTGAGACCGTTATTGAAAACGCCGCGCGTGAACCCGAAGTGGTTGATCTCGCAAACTTCCTGATTGCGATGGGCGCGAAGATTCAGGGTGCCGGGACTGACAAGATTGTTATTCAAGGCGTTAACAAATTAAATCATGCACGTTACGAGGTGATGCCAGATCGTATTGAAGCGGGCACTTATCTTGTTGCTGGTGCGATTACCGGTGGCAAGGTGAAGTTGCACAACGCACGCGCTGACCATCTCGACGCGGTGTTGCTCAAACTGAAAGAAGCAGGCGCATCAATCGAATCTGGCAACGACTGGATTTCATTGAATATGCAGGGCAAACGCGCTAAAGCTGTGGATATTCGTACCGCGCCCTATCCTGCATTCCCCACTGATATGCAGGCGCAGTTCGCAGCACTTAATTGTGTTGCGGATGGAGCAAGTGCCGTGATCGAAACCATCTTTGAAAATCGTTTCATGCACATGCACGAGATGCAGCGTATGGGTGCGGATATCCGCATCGAAGGTCATTCTGCTTTCATCAAAGGTGTGGAGAAGTTAACGGCCGCGCCGGTGATGGCGACTGACCTTCGCGCATCGGCGGGGTTGGTGCTGGCGGCACTGGTCGCTGAAGGGAGTACGATTGTTGATCGCATCTATCACATTGATCGCGGCTACGAGCGTATCGAAGAAAAACTTCAACAGCTGGGTGCGCGCATCAAACGATTGACCTAGCTCGGTTTGGTATCGACATCTTTGTTGGACGCCGTGTTATCTGCTGAATATTTCCAGATTCAGTAATTACTGAGGACCGCTCGCGCAATTATTCTCAACATCCACACGCGAATCGCGTTCCACTAGTTTAATGCTGTAATCACGTTGCTTGCCTTCACGCAATACAGTTAAGGTGATTTGCTGTCCGGGTGCGCTGCCGGCAACCAGTCGTAGTGCATCGTTGATACTGCGTTGTTCACCATTCAATTTGGTAATCACATCACCACGCTGCAGTCCAGCTTGAGCGGCTGGACTGTGCTCATACACTTGAGTGATGATCAATCCTTGCGGTAACTCCAGCCCCAGTGCAGCTGCCTGTTGTGGTGCCAGGCTCTGTGTTTCCACACCAAACCAGCCGCGTTTCACTCGACCAAATTGCACAATCTGTTGCAGTACGCCACGCACCAGGTTTACTGGTACGGCGAAGCTGATGCCTGTTACACCGAGGCTTTGTGATAGCGCGGCTGTATTGATACCGATCAGCTCGCCACGCGAGTTGATCAACGCGCCACCGGAGTTGCCCAGGTTAATAGCTGCGTCTGTCTGAATAAAACTTTCCAGCGGACTGACGCCAAGGCTGCCGCGACCTGTGGCGCTGACAATGCCTTGCGTGACTGTTTGCGACAGACCATAGGGATTGCCGATGGCAAGCACGACATCACCGGTCCGAACGGAATCAGACGTGCCCATCGGAGCTGTGGGCAGATTCTTTATATCCACTTTTAATACTGCGAGGTCAGTGGCGGGGTCGGTGCCGACAACCGTTGCTGATTTCGTACGGCCATCTGCCAGCTGCACATTGATGCGTTGAGCACAGGCAATGACGTGATTATTAGTAACGATGATTCCGGAACGATCCACAATCACACCCGAACCCAGACCCGTTTGAATACCCTGGCGCAATATCGGTGCGGCCGATGTGGATGAGTTGTCGGCAGCGCCATGTGACGGCACTTCTTCTGTTACTAAACGTCTCGAGAACACGTTGACGACTGCAGGCGCCGTTCTTCCGACGGCATCGGCGAAGCTGATAATTCCGGTTGATTTGTTCGCCGTGTCCGAAGTGCTGGGGCTAAACCATCGACCACGAGCAATTAGCATCACGCAGGCAATCGCGAGGCCGACGATGACCCATTTCAGAACGAATGACACTATTTCTCGCAAATCAGGCATGGCTTCCTCTGGATAGCCGGGCATTTACGACATTGGCAGAGCACTGGATTGTGGAGAGATCGGTCAAGAATCTCGAATTGCGATCACAAGGTGCTTCTAAGCGGGGTGCCGTGTATGTGTATAATGCGCAATTCCTTGAATCTTTGAAATCATGTTTGCCTAACGGAGGCTCCGCCGCCAATAGGCGCAGCATGATGGTTGATCAATTTGACGCGGAGTGAGTCTGGATGAGTGAAGCTGAACACGTTGATGAAGGCCGGCGCCACTTTCTATTGGTAGCCACTTCTGCCGTTGGTGCCGTCGGCGCCGTGGCAACTGCGGTACCTTTCCTGGCTTCATGGCAGCCCAGCGCCAGGGCGAAAGCACTTGGCGGTCCCGTAGAAGCCGACATCAGCAAGCTGCAAGTCGGCGAGCTAATGAAAGTGGAATGGCGGGGTCAGGCGATTTACGTGGTCCGTCGTTCACAGGAGATGATCGACAAACTGGGCGAACATGATCCGATGCTGCGTGATCCCAAGTCCGAAGAGTCCGAACAACCAGACTTCGCCAAGAACACCGCGCGTGCACTCAAGCCCGAATATCTGGTGCTGGTTGGTGTCTGCACTCACCTGGGTTGCGCGCCGATGGCCAAATTCAAAGTGGGTGACACCGAAGTCGCTGCCGACTGGCCAGGCGGTTTTTATTGCCCCTGCCATGGCTCCAAGTTCGATTTGTCTGGCCGCGTACTCAAAGACGTGCCCGCACCTTTGAATCTAAAAGTGCCACCTTATTACTTTAGCTCCGATGCCACGCTGGTCATTGGTGTTGACAAGGGAGCCGCCTGATGAGCACCGAAACCAAGAATAACGCAGGTTCAACTGGTGGATTACTGGGCTGGATCGATGCACGCTTTCCACTGACAAAGATGTGGAAGGAACAATGGGGCGACTACTACGCGCCAAAGAACTTCAACTTCTGGTACTACTTCGGTTCGATTGCCTTGCTGGTGCTGGTGTTGCAGATCATCACCGGTATTTTCCTGACAATGAACTACAAGCCTTCGGCTGAAGGCGCTTTCGCCTCTGTCGAATACATCATGCGTGATGTGCCATGGGGCTGGTTGATACGTTATATGCATTCCACCGGCGCTTCTGCGTTCTTCGTGGTGGTGTATCTGCATATGTTCCGTGGCTTGATGTACGGCTCGTACAAGAATCCTCGTGAACTGTTGTGGATTTTCGGCATGCTGATTTATCTGGTGTTGATGGCGGAAGCGTTCATGGGCTATCTGCTTCCCTGGGGCAACATGTCTTATTGGGGCGCACAGGTGATCACCAATCTGTTCGGTGCTATTCCTTATGTGGGCACCGCACTGGTTGAATGGATTCGTGGCGACTATTTCATCTCTGACGTAACACTCAATCGCTTCTTTGCATTGCATGTCATTGCATTGCCATTGGCTTTGGTGTTTCTGGTGGTGGCGCATTTGCTGGCGCTACACGAAGTCGGCTCCAACAATCCCGATGGTATTGAAATCAAAAAGAACAAAGGACCGAACGGCAAGCCACTCGATGGCATTCCCTCGCATCCTTATTACTCCGTGAAAGATTTCATGGGCTTTATTTTCTTCGCGCTGATTTTCGCAGGCATTGTGTTGTTCGAGCCCACCTTCGGCAGCCTGTTCCTGGAAAAGGCGAACTTTGATCCTGCTGATCGTCTGCAGACACCCGATGAAATTGCACCGGTATGGTACTTCACGCCTTACTACGCAATCCTGCGCGCCGTGCCCAACAAGTTGCTGGGTGTGGTGTTGATGGGCGTAGCGGTAATGATCTTCTTCCTGCTGCCATGGCTGGATCGTAGCCCCGTGAAGTCCATTCGTTATCGCGGCTGGTTGTACAAGTCATTCCTGGCGGTGTTCGTCATCAGCTTCATCGGTCTTGGTTATATAGGCATGCACAAGCCAACCCCGTTGCTGACGCTCGAATCACGTATCTTCTCGCTGATCTACTTTGCGTTCTTCTTGTTGATGCCGTGGTACACCAAGGTAGACAAGACGAAGCCGGTTCCTGATCGGGTAACTTTTCATTCACACTGAGTGGGCACTTTGAGTGACACATTGAAATGAAAGGCCAAATAGCAAACAAGATGATGAACAACACGATGAACAAGATGCGTACTCTGAAACTGTTTACGTTGTCCCTGATTGGCCTGACTGCATTCTCTGTGCAGGCCGGAGAAGGTGGCTTCATGCATGCCAATAACGATGTTAGCAATAAGGCATCGTTGCAGCGCGGTGCACGCAACTTCGTTAACTACTGCTCGGGATGTCATACTGCAAAGTACGTGCGTTATAACCGGCTGGCGGTTGATCTGGATCTGTCCGATACGCAAGTAAAAGACAACCTGATTTTCACCGGTGTAAAACTTACTGACACCATGAACAACAACATGGAACCCGCAGATGGCAAGTCGTGGTTCGGCAAGACACCTCCAGATCTGTCGTTGATTGCACGCAGTCGTGGTGTGGATTATCTATACACCTTCCTGCATTCCTTCTATGTTGATCCTTCACGTCCCACTGGCACCAACAACACCGTGCTGCCTGGCGCAGCAATGCCTCATGTATTGTGGGAACTGCAAGGCTTGCAGAAGGCCGTTTATGAAGGCAAGACATCTGAAGATGGCAAGCGCGTCGATAAAGTATTTAAAGGTCTGGAAGAAGAGACCAAGGGCAAACTTTCGCCTGAAGAATACGATCAGTTTGTCCGTGACACAGTCAACTTTCTGGATTACATCGGTGAACCCGGCCAAGTCGAACGTCGCAACCTCGGCATTCGCGTAACGGGTTTCTTGCTGGTGTTGTTCCTGCTGGCATACGCACTGAAAAAAGAATACTGGAAGGACATCAAGTAATCCTCTCGTTTGCGGATTGCTTGAGTTCCTGTTAGTTCAATACAACCATAGGTGGCGTTTTTTCTGTGATGACGTTGTTTTCCAGTCCGAAGGACATGTGGAGTCACCGCACACGGTTTGTGCTGGCAGAAAAAGATGTCACGCTCGATATCATTGATGTCGATG
>DATAHE010000341.1:0-4691 GCA_036263355.1 Steroidobacteraceae bacterium
AATGCTTCAGTGTTTTATCACGCCACTCCTGTGACCATTTTAAATCTTGCGGTACTGCGCCCTGCACCACGGCCACGCTAATCGGTTCGCGAATCGACTCTGTCCATACTTTGTTCCACAAGACATAAGCACCCGCACAGGGTGCGACCAATGCAACGATAGCTACAACACGCTGCCATCTCGATCCCACTACCAGCATCGCCAAGGATCCTGCAATCAGTGCGCAAGCGTAAGTAATGCCGTACACACCAGCGACCGGCGCATAGCCTGACAACGGTGTATCGATTTGTGCATAGCCCAGCGACATCCATGGAAAGCCGCTGACAAACCAGCCACGCCACCATTCGCACAAGACCCACAACGCAGGCAGCGCGACGATATATCGCCACAATCCTGCAGCAGGAATCCAGCGCGCCTGCAAATAACCATACACAGTGAAGTAGCTGGCCATTAATGCGGCCATGCCAAGCATGATGAACAACGTTAACGCAATCGGCGCGTGGCCAATGTTATAGATGCTGTTGTACAACCAGTAGGTGCCGGTGCCGAACGCTCCCATGCCGTACCAGAAACCAACCAGCGCTCCTTGCTTTGGAGTGCGGTCCTTCCATACCACAAACAACAATGCGGGGCTGATCATGGCAATGGGCCACAAGCCGAAGGACGCAAACGCCAACGGCAGCAGCACGCCGCTGATTAATGCACTCCAGTATGGATGTCGGGAAACGAATTCAGGCACGTTAGATTGGATGTTTTACGTGGAAAAGACGTGGCATTATCACACACTCATCCATTTTCAAGATGAAAACCTCATGAATGTACGCGACAACCGCCCGGCGAATCGCTTCGAACTCGACACTGAAGCAGGACTGGCCCTCATCGACTATCACCGCGATCAAGGCGTGGTGGTGATGACTCATGCCGAAGTGCCACCCGCATTAAACGGACGCGGAATCGGCTCGCAGCTGGTCAAGGGCGCACTGGATCTGGTACGCGCCGACGGTGAAAAAGTGGTGCCACGTTGCCCATTCGTTGCGACCTACATCAAGCGACATGCGGAATATCAGTCACTGCTCGACGCACCCTTGCACTGAAAGCCCGTGCATTGGGCAGGCCCTTGCGTTGAGAGGCACTGGCGGCCAGCAATTTGTTTCAATCTGTAAAATCACGCCAACGTCGCCGCTGGAACCTCCTAGAATCGCCGCTTCCACAAAAACGAGTTTCCATGCATTTTCCTCTGATACGCCGCCCTGTCTTGTTCTGTTTGGGAGCTTTCCTTCTGGTGACCGCCAATTGGGCGGCCGCCGACACAAAAGACCCCGTTGAAGCACTGATTGCCAACAGCAAACTGGCGATGCGCGGCGATCCCGAAGTCAGCAAACGCGATGCCGAAGCGGCGCTCGATCTTCTGAAACACACACCTAATGTCGATCAGGAAATTCGCGCCCGCATGCAGCTGTGCGATTACTACAGCGAGCGCAGCAGGCCCAAGGCCGAACAACAAGCACAGTTGATGGAAGCATTGTTGCCTGCTGTCCAGCGCAAGGGTTTGGCCGCGGGCGTATTGCACTGCCAGGGCCAGATACAGGAGTCGCAGGCCAACTTCACCGAAGCACTCAATCTTTATAACCAGGCTGTCACCATCGCGCGCAAGAACAGCGACGGCGAGATGCTGGCCGAGAGTTTATTTCAGCGCGGCTATGTGTTTGGCTTGCAAGGTCAGTATGCGAATGGGCTGGCAGACTTAAGAGAAGCTCAGACGCTGTTCGATGAAGTGGGTTTGCCACACGCCGCGATGACCGCGCTCAGTAGTGTGGCCACTTTGTATAACCGGCTGGGGGATTACGATCAGGCCATGCACATCTATCAACGTGCATTGACTGTGCAGCACAAGAACAACATGCAACGTGAAGAGCTGGTCACCACCTACAACATGGGATCAGTGGAAGAACATCTTGAACACTGGGAGAAAGCAAAGGAACGCTTCAACGCCGCACTGCAATTAGGTGAACAATTAAACTACACGCGCGCACAGGCTTATGCACTGCGTGGTCTGGCAGTGGTTGCCAACTCTACTGATGAACCGGAAGAAGCACTGGAGCTATTGGAAAAAGCCAGCAACTTGCAGCTTGATGTTCCTGACAGCCGCCTGCACGCGCAAATATTGCAAGCTCGTGGCACGGCGTTGCGAAAGTTATCCCGCACTAGCGAGAGTATTGCGGCACTGGAAGAAGCAAAGCGCATCTTTGCGCAGGCCGATTCCGTTAACGAGTTAAGCAATGTTTACACACAGTTGGCGCTGGCCTATGCACAAGCCGGGAGCTGGCGTAAAGCGTATGAAGTACGCACGCAGGGTCAACAACTGTCGGAAAGCATGCTCCACAATCAGCTTGATCAGCGTTTCGCAACTTTGAAGATCGAGTTCGATACAGCCAACAAGGAAAAAGAAAACGCCTTGCTGCTACGCGAGAATGCCGCCAATCAGAAAGCACTGGAGCACGCCACCACAGCGCACAAGTTGCAGACAGTGGTCATTGCCCTCTCTGCAATCTTGTTGATTCTGCTCGGCACCATGGTTTGGCATCAGCGTCGTGGCAAACACCATATGCACAGTCTGGCGATGACGGACGAACTGACGGGAGTGCCGAACCGCCGTTCTGTATTGAGCAAGCTTGGTAACGTACTTGAAAAATCTGATCTGCACAGTTGCGCGATGCTGATCATTGACATTGATCACTTCAAGAGCATCAATGATCGCTATGGACATCCCATTGGCGATGAGATTATCAAAGTAACTGCCAACCACTTGCGACTGGCAGTCAACGATCCTGCATTTTCAGGGCGTCTGGGTGGCGAAGAATTTGTATTGATACTGCCGGAACACTCTGCTGATCTGGCATTAACCATTGCAGAAAACTTGCGCAGCAAAGTGGCAGACCTTGATCTCAGTCACTGGCTGGGCGAGCGCCGCATCACCATCAGCATTGGAATGACCATGGCCGTCAGTGGTGACTCCACTACCAGCATGCTGCGTCGTGCTGACTCTGCGTTGTATGCTGCTAAACATGCTGGTCGCAATTGCGTGCGTGTCGAACCACCATTCGAGTCTGCAGACAAGGGCATTGAGTCCGCATCGAATAAAGAAGAAGTTGCAGCCACAGAATCATTGGCGTGATGATGGTCACGGAGTCGACGTGATCGACTATTCTGTAGCGCTTCACGTCTAACGAATCCGTCGACTAGCTCAGGATGAACAGAATACACAGGAGCATTCACTTTCCGTTCGTGCTGAGCATGTCGAAGCATTTTATGATGAATCCCTGGACAAGCTCAGCATATAGTCAACGCCCGTCACAATCTGCATCTGCTATGACTTCGAGGCCTTAGGTTCCTTGACAGGCTTTGGCGTTTGAATGCGTACCAACTCAATGCGGCGACGATCACCACGTAACACCTTGATATCCAGCCCATCCAGTGAAAAACTTTCGCCGCGTCTTGGCAAACGGCCAAGGTGATTTAACAGCACTCCACCAATGGTGTCGAACTCCTCATCACTATACCGTGTACCGAAGTATTCGTTAAATTCATCGATCAAGGTCTGGGCGCGTACCGTGAACTGCTGCGGCGTTTCGCGATAGATATTCAGTTCATCATCAATATCAAACTCATCGCCGATATCGCCGACAATCTGCTCCAGCACATCTTCAATAGTGACAAGTCCGGCAATGCCACCGTACTCGTCCACCACAATGGCGATGTGGTTGTGATTGGCCTTGAATTCTTTCAGCAACACATCCAGTCGCTTGCTTTCAGGAACAAATACGGCTTTGCGCAAGCATTCCTTGATGTCGAAAGCCTGATCTTCGTCGCGCTCACGCTCGTGCGCGACGCGCAATAAATCTTTCGCCAGCAGGATACCGGTAATCTTGTCTCGATCATCCCCAACTACCGGGAAGCGCGAATGACCTGATTCGATCACCGCAGCCAGAATATCCTCAATGGTGTCATCACGGTTAATCACCACCATCTGCGAACGCGGCACCATGATGTCACGTACTTGTTGCTCGCCTACTTTGAGTACCCCTTCGAGCATTGCAAAAGCATCGTCATCGATAATGCCACGCTCACGTGCTTCATCCAGTACCTCGAGTAACTCATCCGCATTGCGCGGGTCACCACTCAGGGATTCTGCCAGTCGTTGCAGCCAACGCCCTGTTTTACTAGTGTCCCCATCTGATTCATCGTTCATTGCAGTTTCCAGCGCAAATCAATAGTCATAAAGATTCGACATAGGGATCGGGAAAGCCAAATTTCTTTAACACATTCACTTCGATTGATTCCATGACTTCGGCATCGCGCGCGTTTTCGTGATCATAACCCAACAGATGCAATACGCCATGAATCATCATATGCGCCCAGTGTGCTGCGGATAATTTTCCCTGCTCTTTAGCCTCACGTGCAACCACCTGTGCACAAATGGCCAGATCGCCCAGCTGGTATGCACCTTCTTCGATCATCATTTCCTCATCGCCCACCGGAAACGACAACACATTGGTTGGCTTGTCCTTACCGCGCCAGGCAGAATTAAGCTTCCTGCTTTCGCTTGACGTCACTACTCGCAGCGATACCACTGCAGGAGCAATAGCACGACGCTTGCCACGTGCAGGATGCAAGGCGATATGCGCAAGATA
>DATAHE010000342.1:0-5867 GCA_036263355.1 Steroidobacteraceae bacterium
CGTTTGGTTCTGGCGGAAAGCGCGTCACGACGCGAGATTTTCCGGCAGCAACATCATCGGCAATGATTTTTCGAATGAAATGAGCGGGCTTTTCAGTGGGCAGCGTAGGTTTCATGAGCTAAGAATTATGGACAGACAAATATTACGGCTATGCGCCGACTACAGAACTCTTCTCAAAATGTAACGAGCGAAGATAGTTTGCGTTCAACCGGAGCGCAGGAACCGGAGTGTACATGTAAGTACATGAGGCCCTGTCGAAAATTTGGGAGCACCGTATGAACGCAAAATACCGAGTGCAGTAGTCTTGAGAAGGGTTCTGATCAATTAATGGTAATTGATACGCCCGCAGCATTGCCACTGCGAACATCCACTGCGGCCGGGAAATAACGCCGTTGCAGCGTCGTTGCAGGATCCTGCGAGTTCCACATCCGCACGGTGACATCATAGATTCCGGATGCAAACGGCGATAGCAGGTTGCCACCGGGAACATTGCTGAGCGTGACATTACCGCCACTCGCAGATGCCAGCACCGCATCCAGTGAAGCAGTCGCGAAGATGGTTCCATCGCGGCTGAGAATTAACTGGCCTTTGTTATATGAACCATTGCTCGCATGGGCAACGGCAATCGAAACAGAGTGACTGGTGCCCGTTGCAGTAATCGCTGCAGGCGTTACCTGTGCCGTGCCCGATGAGGGCGCTGTCACCACCACATTCAATGCACCATCAGTAAACGATGTGGCGCTTGCAGCCACCGTGTATCCACCATTGCCTTCAACCGGTGTGATATTGGTGAGCGTAATGGATTGAATATCGGTTGCGTAGTTACCGGTTTGCACAATGCCCGACGACACAGGCTGGTCGAGGTACATCGTTGTGCCAAATGGATTGATCACACTCTGCTCGATCACATATGGCACTTCGCCTGATCCGGGCAAGGTTTGATAAAACGAAACCATGGCGCCAGCGGGCAGTGATGTGGATGACGTGAGATTCAATGCATGCGAAGTAGTGGTTTGTGGAATCAATGTTCCGACCGACACAGTCGCCACGCCCACTGTCATGTTGCTGGAAGCGCTACTAGAACTGCCTGAGCTGCTGCGTTTTACTTCCACGCCTTTGATAATAATTGTCTCGATGCTCGCGCCGTGAATGACCACATCATACGTGGTGGGATTCTTGGTCGAATCGTTAGCAGGCAACGGATACAACAAGAACGTTCCATCTGCGTTCACAGGTGCGCTTAATACTGCGACGTGACGACTGCCGTCGGCACTTAGCGTCTCGGCAGTCGCTGTGATATTCAAGCGTGCGGACGCATTTCTGATATCCACCAAATTGGTAAGCGTCAGGGTGCCGGAAATGCCGCCCATCTTGGCCAGATCAAATGCCTGCGCATGAGAATTCAGTACAGCGCCTTCCTGTGCGCCATAACTGAAGAGCGCGATATCCGTTGCCGCGTTAATGTTCACCGCAAAATTCAAAATAGTGGGTCCGCTATTGCTGGTGTTTGCAGTCGTGGAATTACCGATGCGGCTGCTTGCTGCGATTGGAAGCGCGCCGCCACCAAGCGAGACTGACAACGAACCGCGTGCACTAATACCATCGGCGGGATTCAAAATCTCCAACGGTACTTGATGAGATTTTATTGACGAATCGACGTAATCGATCTCGTTGTTATAAGTGGCGCTAAGCGCTTTCGCAGAATCAGTTAGCGCAACTGTGTTGTCGACGGGAATCAAGCGGATCTGCGAATACTCTCCGGGAGGCAATCGCAATGCACCGATAATCTTTGCCAGCGTGCCGTTGGAGGCAGTGACCAGATCAACAGTTACCGGTTCAGTGAGCGAAAACTTGGACCAGTTGGAATCGGTGGCCTGAGCGGAGTCATCAGAACTGAACCAGACTTCACCAATGGTCAGATAGACATGCGTGTACTGAGGTGGTGTGCTACCGGTCGCGGCAACGTAAGTACGTGTTGAGCAGGCGCTGATTGCCGCAATCATCGCGACCAGGGCCAACAACTTTCTGAGTCCGTACAGCATGGCTCTATACCTCAACCACTGAATACCAACTGATGATGCTTGATCATCAATTTCGTTGACGCTGCTATGCCAGTACAACAGGCTCCAACTGATGCGTTGCCTGACCAAATTCTTTCCACAAGTCACCAATGGTCTGTTTCAGCGTCGGGTGAACGCGATTCGGTGCAATTTCGGCCAACGGACCGAGCATGTAAGACCGCTTGATCAGGTCAGGACGAGGCAGTGTGACAGCAGGCGTTGAGCAAGTCATATCCCCGTACAGCAGCAGATCAAGATCGAGTGTGCGCGGTGCAAACTTTGGTGCCTTGCGAGGACGACCGCACAGGCCTTCGACAGCTTGAAGAATCGACAGCACTTCGGTCAACGTCAATTCAGTTTCGAAGCCAATCACCATGTTGATGAATTCGGGCCCTTCAAAACCCTGCGATGCATTGCGATAGGCGCGCGACGCGGTGAAGGTTCCAATGCGGCGCTTGAGCGCAGACAACGCAGTCTGAATATTCATCTGCGGTTCGATATTGCTACCCACTGCGACGTAAACATCTGGCATAACGGTACTGCTCTCAGCAAAAGGTTTGTTCGGGAAATCAGGCTGCATAGTCTGCACTAGTCCGTTCAATCATGATACCCACATCTCGCGAATTACGAATCGCGCCTTGCTTGTTCAAGCGTACCCGGACCCAGGAAACACCGAACTCCGTGATAATAATCTTCGCGATATTTTCTGTTAGCGTTTCTACCAGCTGAAACTGTGACTCGCCAACAAAACTGAGTAGGCGCTTGCTTACTTTTTTGTAATCAATGGTGTCTTCGATATTGTCGCTGAGCGCTGCCTTGCGGATATCCGCAGCCATCTCTACATCGAGAATGACGGCCTGCTTCACCTGTCTTTCCCATTCCCAGATACCAACAATGCATTCGGTGCGCAGCTGATTCAGAAAAATTCGGTCGTTCATAATGTTTAATTCACGAAGTGGCAGTAGGAGGTTGCAGGCTGTCCATGGACCAGCGCGCGGTAGCGCGAATGGCAAGTCCATCATGCTCACCTTTTAACAGGCGCTGACATCCTGCGTACGCAATCATTGCAGCGTTGTCAGTGCAAAATTCCAAGCGAGGATAACGCACTGCGAATCCGTGCTGGTTGCCCAAATCAAGCAATCGCTCGCGCAATCGCCGGTTCGCTCCCACGCCACCGGCAACGACCAGTGTGTTTGAATTGCTCTGTTGCATGGCGCGCAGGCATTTTGCGGCCAGCGTATCGACCACGGCTTCCTGAAACGAACTGGCAATGTCAGCCTTGGTTCGATCATCAAGTACTGTAGCTTTCACTACATGTACCACGGCGGTTTTCAGGCCGCTAAAGCTGAAATCAAGACCGGGGCGATCTAGCATGGGTCTCGGAAAAGAATAGCGAACGGCATTGCCAGACTCGGCGAGCTTCGCTAATGCAGGTCCGCCCGGGTAACCCAGTCCCAGTACTTTGGCAGTTTTATCGAAAGCTTCGCCTGCGGCGTCATCCAGCGTGCTGCCCAGCATGTGGTATTCGCCCAGCCCGCGAACCTCGGCCAGCATGGTGTGGCCACCAGAAACCAGTAAAGCAATAAAAGGATATTGCGGCGAGTCTGCTTCCAGCATTGGTGCCAGCAGATGTCCTTCTAAATGATGCACCCCCAGTGCTGGGATTCCGATCCCGAATGCAAAGCTACGCGCGACGGCGGCACCCACCAGCAGTGCACCGATGAGACCTGGCCCAGCGGTATAGGCAACTGCATCTAGCTGGTTTTTCTGCAGTTTTGCAGTCTCCAGAGCGCCGTTGATTAACGGCAGCAGCTTGCGAACGTGGTCGCGGGCCGCCAGTTCCGGTACTACGCCGCCATAACCCGCGTGCAGGGGAATTTGCGAATAAAGTTGATGGGCGAGCAGCCCCCCGGAGCTGTCATAAACAGCCACCGCCGTCTCATCGCAGGAGGTTTCTATGCCCAGTACTCGCATGCAGCCCCGTACTTTACCGCAGAACCTGTTCCGGAATTCCGCATTTCCTTTGCTTTTCCGCGCCTTCGTCATTAAACTGCCGCGCTCTTTTCACCGGACTCCGCCTGTCTTTTGTTGTGGCGCGTTCGGGATACCGGGTTCGAGTGATGGACGATGGCTGTCCATTTACTTTTTTTACGACTGTTTTGGTGAGTTGAGGTTGGCATGCCAAGCGTTCGCGTACGAGAAAATGAATATTTTGATGCAGCCCTGCGTCGCTTCAAGCGCGCTTGCGAAAAGGCTGGTGTGTTGACCGAATTGCGTCGCCGCGAGTTTTACGAAAAGCCTACGCAGGAACGCAAGCGCAAGAAGGCCGCTGCTGTTAAGCGTCACATGAAGCGCAGCAACCGTCCAATGGGTGCCCGCAGCAACTCCGCTCCACGCACTGCTCCTCGTTCTAATTAATCGTTTTACGTTTCATGTCGCTCAAAGACCGTATTACTGAAGACATGAAATCGGCCATGCGAGCCAAGGAAACCGAGCGCCTTGGCACCATCCGCATGTTGCAGGCTGCGATCAAGCAGCGTGAAGTGGATGAACGAGTCACCATGGATGACGTACAGATTCTCGGCATCATCGAAAAGATGGTGAAGACGCGCAAGGAATCCGTAGATCAATTCAAAACCGCTGGTCGCGACGATCTGGTTGCGAAAGAACTCAGCGAGATCACCCAGCTGCAAGCTTATTTACCTGCACAGCTCTCAGCAGCAGAACTTGACGCGCTTATCGCATCAGCCATTGCTTCGACTGGTGCGAGCTCCATCAAGGACATGGGTAAAGTGGTCGCTGCAGTGAAGCAGCAAGCTGCCGGTCGTGCGGATATGGGCGCCGTCAGCGCACAGATCAAAGCCAAGCTTGGCGCCTGACCGTTTCTCTTTACTATCATTCGATAGCTTTTTAGGTCTTTGTAGCTCTCTTGCGAATCAGCAAGAAAGTTCATTAATGCGTTGAGCTGGTTTTATGCGTTGTCGCCGAAATTTTGATCAAGTAAAGACTAACGAATAGATAAATCCAGAGCAGAGGGCAGAGCACAAATAGTGCGACATAGCCAAACTCCCAACCGCCTGTGGAGCCGCCATCAGGACCATTGATCAATTTGAAAAATACGATGGCGAGCAAGAGCGTGATTGTGGTTGAAGCGAGAAATGACACCACAGCATTTTTGAGATCGAATGGCTGACGATTTAGTCGCTCACCTCCATACAAACTGCCCAGAAAGAACGGCGTTATTGCTGAAGCTACAAGCGAAGGTACTAAAATCAAACCTTCCCATCCCCAGCGATGAAATTTCAACAACAGCACCGTTGCGATTGCTGCTCCAAGTGTGCCGAACAACAGCACCAACAATGCATCAATAGCAAACCGCCTTGTGGTGACATTGCGTAAACGCAGCGCGTTCCAGAGTGTCGCAAGCAACAACAACGACAAAGCCACGAGACACCATCCAGTGAATGCATGACTGACGTTCATCGCTAAAAGGGAATTTCTAAGACTTGGTATGCGAAAGATATTCAATGATCAGCGCATCGCCAGGTTTGCGTACGTAAGAAAACTCACCGAAGCCAGGTTTATTGTCTTTCCACTTCCCCTCAGCGATTTCAATCAGCCCTGCAGCATTGACCTTCTGCACTTGTACTTCTGCGTCAGGTACGTAAAACGCCAGATGATGTAACTGCATTCCTTTTTCACTCAGCTCGCTTGCCCATGGGTTTGGTGTATCGCATAGCGGCTGTAACAGTTCGATGTCTGGTTGACCTTTGATAAAGGCTTGCTTGAGTGAACAATCCAGCGGTA
>DATAHE010000343.1:0-5101 GCA_036263355.1 Steroidobacteraceae bacterium
GTTCCCGATGCAGCTTGATAGTAGAAGGTGTTGAAGTCGTTATAGTTACCGGCACCGTAGTCCGGCGCTTCGCGATCCAGTCGTGCCAGCGTGCCAGTAAGAATGGAAAGCTGCTCGCCAGCATCATTACCGAGGACACGAATGTCCCGACCTATCGCGGCGCCTTGGGGATAAAGCGGCAGTTCAACTGGTTTAATAAAACGCAGTTTCGCTGGATCGTAACGATAGAGTCCAAAGTCATGAATGGGATCGCGATAGACAGGATACAACGCAACCTCTTCGCGATTCTGAAAGATGGCCTGCGCCGTTACCGGGCCCGGTGTAACCACGTGACGATTGGTGAGAATGAGTCCACGTTTGGCGTCAACGACAAAACCCGTCGCCTGACTGGACATGTTCTGTTCGGTATCGAACGAACGCGTTTGATCTATCTGAATGGTGACGATGGCAGAGGTTATCCGCTCGATTGTTCTATCCCAGCGCGCATCATCAACAGCGTCGTCGTGTGCCTTTGGCGCCGCATGTACTACACCACAAACGAGGATTACGAACAGAACAGATAATTTGCGCATGGCATTCCCTAAGCATGATTCTCAACGTAAGGTGCATTAGCAGCTCCTCTGCGTAATGCACCATCGAATTCACGGTGATCCCTGCAACGAGGCCAACGCATCATGGCCTTTTGCCCGTGAGTGAGTGCCTCTCTGTAGGCTGGCGATGAAGCATAGCGAAATCCCAGCATGATTCACAAAGATGCTGGGATTTTCATCGCAGCCTACGAATCGCAACAATAGCAACGGCTACCACTTCAACTCTTGACCGAACGCGGACTGATACTGGGCCGCAAACTCCGCGCGCGAGAACTTGTGATTCTGCGGGCCGTGCGAGGCAATCTTGATTGCACCGATCAACGATGCGATACGACCAGTCACTTGCCAATCGAGCTTGTTCATCAAACCGTAAATCAAACCGGCACGATACGCATCACCACAGCCGGTAGGATCGTTGATAGCAGTGGGCTTTGCAGCAGGAATGTTCAGCTTCTCGCCACGCCGATAAATCAATGAACCTTGTGCACCCTGTGTGACAATCAACGCTTCAACCCGTTCCGCCAGCTTGTCGTGCGATAGTCCGGTGCGTTCGGACAACAACTGACCTTCGTATTCATTTACCGTGACCCAGGTTGCCTGGTCAACAAACTTCAACAACTCTTCACCATTAAACATGGGAAGACCCTGACCGGGGTCAAAGATGAATGGAATCTTTGCTGCCGCAAACTGCGCCGCGTGCTGAATCATGCCGTCGCGACCATCGGGTGAAATTAATCCCAACGTAACGCTGCCATCGGTTGGAACCGTCTGCAGATGTGAGTGCGTCATCGCACCCGGATGAAACGCAGTGATTTGATTGTCGTCGAGGTCCGTAGTGATGAATGCTTGCGCGGTAAACTCATTGGAAACTGTTTTGAGATGCTTTAGCTCAATGCCTTGCTGCTGCAACCAGGTGTGATACGGCGCGAAGTCGTGACCCACCGTTGCCATTGGTGCGCCCTTACCACCCAATAATTTCAAGTTATAGGCAATGTTGCCAGCACAACCACCGAAGTTGCGGCGCATGCCGGGAACCAGAAACGACACATTCAGCATGTGAATCTTGTCCGGAAGAATGTGTTCTTTGAACTTTCCACCAAACACCATGATGGTGTCGTACGCCATCGAACCGCAAATCAGTGCTGACATTATTTATCTCTTATTGAATTACAAAGAAGACGAGACAGTCATTGTAGATTGAGATACGGACGAATCCCAACACTCCTTCCAACAACAGCTTGTTGGGCTTCGCGGACTCAGCCCAACCTACAAAAAATCCAATTAGCGCCACAAAACCAAAACCCAGGTTACCGCGACCAATACCAGTGCAAGAAACACGGCAGCGGAGCCTAAGTCCTTCGCCAGTCCCGACAATTCATGACGCTCAAGACCGATGCGATCGACAACGGCCTCGATGCTGCTATTAAGAATTTCAACAAGTAAAACCAAAAGCACCGTGCCGATGAGTAGAGCACGCTCTACACCATTGTGACCGAGATAGAAGCCGAGAGGGACAAGGACAATTGCCAGCAGCAACTCCTGACGGAATGCCGCTTCATTCTTGTACACACCGACAAAACCCTTCATGGAATTGCCAAAGGCTTTCATCAGTCGCGTCATGCCAGAGGGTTTATTGCGGTCGATTGTGCTATTCATGATTCTTTAATTTATAGGTACAAATGAATCCGCTCATCACAATTGGAGAAACTAGCTAGGTCATTCCCGCGCAGGCGGGAATGACACAATGGCTTCTACTGCTTCTCCAGTCAATCCGCAACTCAACGCACTGATCGACCCTTAGCTCCGCCACACCAAATCAAGCTGCTTGGCGGCACGCACATCGTCAAGACGTCGCACCGGCAGCGTATACGGCGCACCTTTAACTTTCGCTGCATCAGTCTCCGCTTCGCGCTGAATGGCAATCAATGCATCTACAAAGCCATCGAGGTCTTCTTTCGCTTCCGTCTCTGTCGGTTCTATCAACAAGCATTCCGGCACCAGCAAAGGGAAGTAAGTCGTTGGCGCATGAAAACCAAAATCGAGCAGGCGCTTGGCAAAGTCCATCGCGTTTACATTCAGGTCCCGGGCCTGTCGCTTGAGCGTGATGATGAACTCATGACTGGCACGACGTTCTGGATAGGCTGCATCAAACCCGGCCTGTCGCAATCGTGCCATCAGATAGTTGGCGTTCAGTGCGGCGTATTCAGCAACGCGCGGCATACCTTGCTTGCCGAGCATGCGCATATAAATGTATGCACGCATCAACACACCGGTGTTACCCATAAAGCCTGAAAGACGACCGATAGATTGCGGCAAATCTTTTTCGCTAAGCCAGCGATAAGCACTGCCTTCCTTACCCACAATCGGCATCGGCAAAAACGGCGCAACGCGTGGACTGACACCCACCGCACCCGCACCGGGACCACCACCGCCATGCGGTGTAGAGAAGGTCTTGTGCAGATTCATGTGAATCACATCAAAGCCCATATCGCCCGGGCGCACCTTGCCAAGAATCGCGTTTAGATTGGCACCGTCGTAATAAAGCAATCCACCTGCATCATGAACGATCTTCGCCATTTGCTTGATGCGTCGTTCGAACACACCCAGCGTGGAAGGATTAGTCAGCATGATGCCGGCAGTGTTAGGTCCCACTGCTTTTTGCAAGGCATCAAGATCAATGTCACCTGAAGGCAACGACGGAATCTCCACCACCTTGCAGCCGCACATCGTGGCAGTGGCAGGATTAGTACCATGCGCAGCATCGGGCACAATGAGTTCATTGCGATGATTCTCATTACGTGACTTGTGATACGCACGAATCATTGCGACGCCAGCGAACTCACCTTGTGCACCAGCCATCGGCGTCAGCGACACACTGTGCATACCGGTCACATCCTTCAACATCTCCTGCAGTTCATACATGCAAGCGAGATAACCTTGACCTGTTGCATCGGGTGCCAGCGGATGACGATTCAGGAATTGCGGCAGCATCGCGTATTGATTGCATGCACGCGGGTTGTACTTCATCGTGCACGAACCCAGTGGATAGAAATGCGTATCGATGGAGAAATTTCGCTGCGACAACCGCGTGTAGTGTCGTACTGCTTGCAGCTCCGATACCTCGGGCAACATCGGACGTTTCTTGCGACGCAGCTTTTCTGGAACTTCCGCAGCCGATGTGGCGGCAGGATATTGTGCCAGTGCGCTACGGCCTGCACGTGAGTGTTCGAATATCAGTTTTTCAGTCATGACTCTTATTTCCAACGTAGGCTGGGATATTGATCCCAGCACTCCAAATCAGAAGCACGCTGGGATTAACATCCCAGCCTACAAACTATTTCAATATCTCTTTCAGCGCCTTCGCATACGCAGCGATCTCTTCACTGGTACGCATTTCTGTTGCACACACTAACAATGCATTACCCAATTGCGGATACAGTGAAGAAATATCGTAGCCACCAACGATGCCGTGTATTAACAACGCATCAATCACTTCATCGACCTTGCGATTGAGCGTAACAACCACCTCATGAAAGCGTGGTCCATTGAATGCGATCTTGACGCCATCGACATTCTTCAATGCACTGATCAGTTCGGCAGTGCGTTGTTGGCAGCTTGTTGCCACGTTCTCCAGTCCTTGCGGACCAAGAATGGACATGTAGATCGTTGCAGCGGTCACCAATAGACCTTGATTAGTGCAGATGTTTGATGTGGCTTTACCACGACGAATATGTTGTTCACGTGCTTGTAGCGTCAGCGTGAAGCCCTGCTTGCCATCCATATCCACCGTGCGACCAATAATTCGGCCTGGCATTTGACGCACATATTCCATGCGCGTAGTGATAAAACCAAAGTACGGACCACCCGATGCCACAGGCACACCCAGAGGTTGACCATCTCCAACAACAATATCTGCCCCCTTGCCATCACTGCCCCACTCGCCGGGCGGTTTGAGAATGGCGAGCGATGTTGGATTAACAACCGCAATGACCATCGCTCCCTTGGCATGCGCCCAGTCTGTCAATGCATCCACATCTTCCAGCTGACCAAAGAAGTTTGGTTGCTGGATGACCAGTGCAGTGATGTCTTCATTCTCATAAGGCTTCAACGCATCGACGAGCGTCGTGCCTTGCTTGGCATCAAATGGCACCGTTTCGAACTGAAGATTCTGATTGCCTGCGACTGCCTTCGTGACTTTGCAGTAAGTGGGGTTCACTGTGCTTGGCAGCAAAAACTTTTGCGATTGCGATTTGCGATTGGCACGCACCGACATCAAGCAAGCTTCTGACAATGCCGAAGCGCCGTCATACAACGAGGCGTTAGACACATCCATGCCGGTTAAGCTTGCCATCATGGTTTGATATTCATATAACAACTGCAAGGTGCCTTGACTGGCTTCTGCCTGGTACGGTGTGTATGCGGAGTAATATTCACCACGCGTCACAATGGCCCACACTGCAGCGGGGATGTGATGCTGATATGCACCTGCACCAATGAAGTTGATGTAATTG
>DATAHE010000344.1:0-2704 GCA_036263355.1 Steroidobacteraceae bacterium
CGGACCATCTGCTGCTTTCAGCCAACGCTGCTCAATCACATCATAGGCTGAGGACAGCACCGGCCCCATCATCATTGATAACGTGACCGACAATACCAGCACGTCCGCAGTTTGTTGCGGAAGAATATGTTGCTGCGTAGCTAGCGAGAACAACACGAAAGCAAACTCGCCACCGGCCATCATTGATAAACCCAATCGCAATGCTGAAACATTAGCGTGACCGGTTATGCGACCGATTAACACCATTGCAAGGAACTTGATCAACATGAATGCAAATGTCACACCCAATACGACAAGGGGAATCTGGATGAACAAGGACAAGTTGGCGGACATGCCCACGGAAATAAAGAACAGTCCGAGCAACAGGCCTTTGAAAGGCTCAATGTCCGCTTCCAGTTCATGGCGGAATTCGCTGTCAGCCAGCAATACACCGGCCATAAACGCGCCAAGCGACATGGAAAGCCCAACACCCGATACAATCAACGCCATGCCGATAACGATTAATAACGCGGCAGCGGTAAATACTTCCGTGACGCGTGTTCGTGCAACTAGTCGAAGTGCAGGCCTCAAGATAAAGCGTCCACCCGCAATCACGGCAGCGATAACGAGCAACAACTTTCCCAAACCTAGCAATGGCGAACTGATTGAATGCGCATCCGGAGACATGAGCGGCAACACTGCCAACAACGGCAACACTGCCAAATCCTGAAACAACAGGATGCCAAATGCCGCGCGACCATGATTGCTCTTGAGTTGATTGCGTTCCGCAAGTACCTGCAATACCAGCGCCGTGGAAGATAACGCCAGACCAAAGCCCATCACCCCCGCGCTGATCATGTCGCAATCAAACAGACAAGCTAATCCGCCGATAAGCAAGGTAGTAACTACAACCTGCGCACTGCCCACACCAAATACAGCACGTCGCAGCACCCACAGTCTCGACGGCTGTAACTCAAGTCCGATAACAAACAGTAACAGCACCACCCCAAACTCCGAAGCATGCATGATGCTATGTACGTCGGTGATAAGTCCCAAGCTCCACGGACCAATGACAATTCCTGCAGCGACGTAACCAAGAATGGAACTGAGACGAAGCCAGCGAAACAGCGGCACAAAAATAACCGCTGCCACCAGAAACACCGCAACTTGCGATAGAGAGATCATGCAACGCTCCCAACAACACTCAAGCCAGCGTAGCAAAGTTCTGTAAGCACGTGTGCGCCCGTGAAGATTTACCGAAGAAAGACATAGAAAAGAAACAGAATCGATTTACCACTCAACATCCGGCGGCAAGACCAATCTTCCTGAGATGACTGGTTGGAACTGAGTTTTCACGGCCCGTTTAATGGGACGCACGTTCGAAGAAGTGCTGCTGAATGATGGCAGCCGCTTCGTTCAGGTCATTAACGACAACATCAGGCTGAGCCGATTTGGCCATAGCATGTTCGCCTTCTACCAGAATAGTGAATGCCCCCACACGCTTGCCCAATTCGATATCACTGCCCTTGTCACCGATTACGACACACGTTGCAGGATCAAAGTGATGTTCCTTTGCGGCCTGCAACAACAAGCCAGGCGAGGGTTTACGGCAGTCGCATTTCCCATCCGGTGCATGTGGACAGAAATACGTCGCGGTTAACGGCGCGCCGATGGTATCCATCATCATCGACAGACCTGCATTAACGCGCTCTACTTGTTCAAGCGTCAGTATGCCGCGACCGATACCCGATTGATTGGTGATGATGATCAACTTGCTGCCCATTGCATGCAACTTGCGCAGGCCCGCCACCGCACCTGGCATGAATTCCAGTCCCAATGGATCACCGAGATAGTTTCGATCAACGACAACGGTACCATCGCGATCAAGAATAACTACTGGCGCAGCGAGTGCAATCGTTGCAGACATGCTATTGATTCATGCGCTTGATAGTGTTGGTGGTACTCTGACCTTCGACAAGGTTTGCTAGCACAATGCGGCCACCATAAGCTTTCACAACATCGGCACCTACGACCGTTTCCACTGTGTAGTCCGCGCCCTTGATCAACACATCGGGCTGTAACGCCTTGATCAATTCCAGCGGTGTATCTTCAGAAAAGATCACCACTGCATCGACGGTCTTCAACGACGAGAGTACAGTGGCGCGCGCAATTTCGCTTTGCACCGGGCGTCCCGGGCCTTTGAGACGGCGCACTGACAAATCCGCATTCAACCCGACCACCAACTTATCAGCAGATGAACGCGCTTGTTCCAGCAGTGAAATGTGTCCTGGATGAAGCAGGTCAAAGCAACCATTGGTGAAAGCAACCTTCAAGCCGCGATCACGCCATTGCTGAACTTGTTGTGTAACACGAGCCAGTGAAAATATTTTGTCGCTTGTTACGGGTCTAGAATCGGCATCAATACTGATAATGATTTCGCCAGTCGAAACCGTTGCAGTGCCAGGCTTGCCCACGACAATGCCCGCCGCAATATTTGCAATTCGCGATACGTCGATTAATTCGCCATCCACCGCAAGGCCTAACGATAAAACCGCAAGCACCGTATCGCCAGCACCAGATACGTCAAACACTTCGCGCGCCATCGTGTGCAAATGTGCCGCAGTCGTGTCTTTCTTGATCACTGACATGCCATCTGCACCACGCGTTACCACCATCGCATCGCACACGCCCTTGTCGAGAAATTCGTGTGCGCCCTGCACTACCT
>DATAHE010000345.1:0-3307 GCA_036263355.1 Steroidobacteraceae bacterium
GATAGCTTGAGGATGCAATCAAGCTCAAACCCTGCTATCTATAGCCCTCATCACGTCGTAGTATTGGCAAGCAGTGTCGGCAACAGTGTGCAAATAATAGTCTCATCATGATCGACTCGAACCATCAAGGCATTGTTGCCAGTCGCGAACATCTCGTTCATGCCCTGTATGAGGCTGCCGAGCTTGAGCACAACCTGATGTGCACCTACCTGTATGCTGCCTTCAGTCTGAAATCAGGTGACTCTGAAGGAATTGCTGCAGAGGATGCAGCCGTCGTCGAACGCTGGCGGCAGGCTATTGTTGGTGTGGCAATAGAAGAGATGGGTCATCTCATCGCCGTATGGAATATCACTTCTGCTCTTGGTGCTGCGCCACGATTCGGTCGCGCCAACTTTCCTCTCGATATTGGCTATTTGCCAGCATCTATCGTAGTGAAGCTGGCGCCATTCAATGCTCATACATTGCAGCATTTTATTTTTCTGGAACGGCCGGAAGGTTCGAATGAACCGGATGGTGAAGGCTTTACGGTCGAGCGCAACTTTACGCGCAGTGGCCACGAAGTTCGTTTGACGCCGATTGCCATCGATTATGAAACCGTTGGCACCTTTTATCTGTCCATTAAGGACAGCTTGATCAAGCTGGTGAATCAGTACGGTGAAGCGACCGTGTTTCGTGGTGATCCTGGTTTGCAAATTGCCGGAGGCATGTTCGGCTTCAATGATGTCAAGCCCGTGATCTGTCTCAAGACGGCTCTATCTGCGATTGATGCCATTGTGACGCAGGGTGAAGGATCGCAATCGGAATCTGCAAATTCTCACTATCAACGCTTTGTCGGTATCAGAACTCAGCTTGCTTCATTGATGCAGGCCAAGCCAGATTTCAAACCTGGTTATCCAGCGGCAACGAATCCAGTATTGCGCAGGCCACCACGGCCTGAGGGCAAGGTGTGGCTGGAAGATACGACGGCAGTGGCGGTGGTAGATCTTGCCAATGCATGTTATGGCTTGATGTTGCGCTTTCTTGCGTACACCTATTCGTTATCAAGTACTCGTAACGCTGATAAGTCCCTGGTGCTGGACATTGGCATTGGCTTGATGCGCGCGATGACCTTGCTGGGTGAACAGGCGGCGCGATTGCCCGCCGGACCATCGAAT
The DNA here is from genome assembly GCA_036263355.1 of Steroidobacteraceae bacterium. Taxonomy (GTDB): domain Bacteria; phylum Pseudomonadota; class Gammaproteobacteria; order Steroidobacterales; family Steroidobacteraceae; genus CAILZL01. Next base: position 1,155 of record DATAHE010000345.1, read on the forward strand.
CCACATTGCAATGCAGGTGTGTCATTCACTGCACTGCGTGATGCAGCAGCATTTCCGGTGGGCACGGCAGCAGAAGCTTACTTCCTTGATCGCTTACACGAACTCGAAGTCGCAGCCAAACAATTGGCATTGAATGCCTTGCCGCGATGCGAACGCGCTGCGGCGATGATCAGCAAGCTGGTACAACAAGCAGAAGCACGCTTTCGCAGTGCGCCTGCTGCTGCATCCACTAATGCAAACATCAATGATACGCAACCCACTATTGCAAAGACCGAGCAGCCGCCCGGCAATGGTGGTGTTGAAATAGTCACTACCAAGGATATTGAGATTCGCTTTCAAGGTGAGCGCTGTATCCATTCGCGCTTCTGCGTTACCGGCGCGCCGAATGTGTTTCTTGCAAATGTGAAAGGCCCGTGGATTCATCCCGAGGCAATGCCCACCGATAAGTTAGTGGAGGTGGCTCATGCTTGCCCTTCTGGTGCCATTCAGTACTCACGATTTGATGGCAAGCCGAATGAGTCGGCACCACCGGTGAACCTGGTATCCGTGCGTGAAGCAGGGCCATATGCCGTACGCGGTGAGTTGGTGTTGAACGGGCAGCCAGCAGGTTACCGCGTTACTTTGTGTCGATGTGGCGCGTCCAAACACAAGCCGTACTGTGATGGATCACATCACGATGTTGGGTTCTCTGCCACTGGCGAGCCCACTAGTACGACAACTGACATGTTGCCAGTGCGTGATGGAACAGTTGATATTCAACCTGAAACAGATGGGCCGCTGCGTATCCAGGGCAATATAGAAATTATCAGCGGTACAGGCCGGGTAGTTGGAAGGGTTACCTCTGCACGCTTATGCCGTTGTGGAGGCAGTCAGACGAAGCCTTTCTGCGATGGCACTCATGCGAAGATCGGCTTCAAGAGTGGCTGAGAAATCGCAGTGATGAACGGCGTATGTCGACAACCGTTCGTCGGCATAGATGTACCGTTCACATAGTTACAGCATTCTTAGCGCCCGCTATCGACTCAGCGGGCACTTCTGTTTGTGACGAACCACAGTGGAATTCCCGCGAATGTTCATGCATAGTGCCGCGCAAAGAAAGAGGGCACATCATGACGGAATCCGTTTCTGTACCCGTAGTACCTGCCAAGTCGGGCAACAAAGGCGTGTTGTTCACTGCCATTCTCGCCTTAGTTGGTTTTGGTCTGGCGGCGTTTGAATACGAACAGAACGCCAAAAGCACTGCGATGCTGAAAGAAGTCACCGATCAGGCTGCGGCATTACAGCGCGATCTGAATATGGCCCAGGTGGATCTGGCAAAGACCACTGATCAGCTGAATGAGCTGCAGCAACGCAACATGCCAATCACATTGATTTATCGCCGCGCGGCCAATGGTGGATTGGCGGTGACCTTCAAGAATAACTCGCCTACAACACTGCTGGTCTCGGTGCTGATGACCAATACCATTAATCATCACAGTCGCGAAGCGAATCTCAGCATCCCCGGTAATGGCGTGCAATCGATTGGTGAGTCAGAAGGTTGGACGTTTGAGCCCGGCCATCGCATCCGGCTCACTACCGCAGAGCTGGGAAGTGTGGACTATGTGGTGCCGAAACCGGAGTAGCGGTAGAGCATATCAAGATCAATGACCACTCACTGGAATCCCGCGCAATACAATCAATTCAAAGATCAGCGCGCCAAGCCTTTTTATGATCTGCTTGCGCTGATTCAGCCAGCCCAGTTCAGCAATGCAGTGGACTTAGGTTGTGGCACGGGTGAGTTAACGCGCGCGCTATTCAACAGTCTGCATCCTGCTTATATGATTGGGATTGATTCATCCGCAGAGATGTTGGCCAAGAGTAACGCGTGGAAGACGGATGGGTTGTCATTCAAGCAAATGGACATCGCACAATACCGTCCTGATGCTCCAGTGGATTTATTGTTTTCTAACGCCGCGTTGCATTGGCTATCGGATCATCAAGTGTTATTCCCGGCATTACTGAGCGGTGTCGTTGCCGGCGGTCAGGTGGCAATACAAATGCCCTACAACTTTGATCATCCATCGCACACGATTGCACGTGATGTCGCCATAACGTTGTTTCCTGATAGATTTGATCATCATCAGAATGTCTCCGGCACGCTGGCACCTGAGCAG
>DATAHE010000346.1:0-5348 GCA_036263355.1 Steroidobacteraceae bacterium
ACTGCGGGTGTGTTTCTCGCAGTTAGGCGCTGATTATAAAAGTAGAACGACTTCAGTTACTTCATGAAAGCAACCTATCCTAAAGCCGAAAAAGTCGTTTCACGTGAGCGAGCGAGACAGATGGTTCTTGCTGCTCAGGGCCTCGATAAGAAATCAGCCCTTGGAAAAGGCAAGGCAGGCGCACTGAACGCCATTCATCATCTTGGGTATGTTCAGCTGGATACGCTGGCGGTCGTAGCGCGCGCTCATCACCATACATTGTGGTCACGTAGTCCCGACTATTCAGAAGATAATCTGCATGCTCTGCTTTCTGAGAAAGAAATATTCGAGTACTGGAGTCATGCAGCGGCATTTTTGCCGATGAAGGATTTCCGTTTTAGTCTGGTTCGAAAACAGGAATTCTTAAGCGGAAAATCGCATTGGTTCAAGAAAGATAAAAAGATCATGGCTTTCGTACTCGACCGGATTCGAGCCGAAGGGCCATTACAGGCGAAAGATTTCGAAACTGATCGTAAGCGAGGCACATGGTTCGATTGGAAGCCGGCAAAGATTGCGCTGGAGCAACTATTTCAGGAAGGAACGCTGATGGTTACTCGCAAAAGCTTTCAGAAGGTGTATGACTTGACCGAACGAGTGATCCCAGCGGGAACCAATACCCAGATTCCTTCGCACGAAGAATATGCTGACTATTTGATCCGTTCCGCCGTTCGTGCTCATGGCATTGCCAGTGTGAAAGACATCACGCACTTGCGCAAAGGCGTGTTGCCTTTGGTTGCAAAACAGTTGGAGAAGATGGTTGAGGGAAACGAAATCGAGAAGATGGCAATCGAAGGAATCGATGAAGTGTTCTATGTCTTGAAAGACGGCAATATAAAATTGCGACCCAGCAATGGCTTGCACATTCTTTCGCCATTCGATAATGCGACTATCCGTCGCGAACGCTTGCTAAAGCTTTTCAATTACGATTATTCGATTGAATGTTATCTGCCAGAACATAAACGCAAGTATGGCTATTTCTGTTTGCCCATTTTATATAACGGAAGCTTCGTCGGACGTTTCGATCCAAAAGCAGATCGCCAGAGCAAATCGCTGATCATCAAGAATTTCCATCTCGAGCATCCGCCAGAAGATTTAAGTGAGTTCTTGGATTCGTTTGCGGCATCACTGAAGGAGTTCGCAACGTTTAATGTCTGCGATAAGGTTGTGGTTGAGAGAACGAGTCCCGCGAAGCTAAAACGAGAGATAGCAATGAGGTTGAAGTAGAAGGGTAAATCCCTCCCACCCAATGAAATGGGTTTTAACCAGTAACGTTCGTTAAAGACAGCGGATAATTTTCACTTGAAGTGACTTGTCCAGATCGAGCTGGGAAAGCCACTGCCATCAAATTGCTCCCACAGGGCCAATCCGTTGCCATCGACATCTATACCAAGCCCCGGATTGAAGGCACCAGAGGGGTTAGAGGTATCGATCATTTGTCCGCCTATCCAGCCCTTACCAACTTGGTAACGATTCGTATAGATACTAGCGACTGCGCCATTGTTTCCACTCCATGCTGCTAATGCATTACCCGCTTCATCAATGACAATGGATACACCATTGGTGGTCGTTGAGATATATGCATCTGGCGATTCCAGTAAAACAGGCGACTCCCATCCACCTTTGACTGTATACCGCATACTCCAGGGAATGCTGCGTAACCGCGTAACAGTGCCTGTTGATGACGTTGGTACTAACTCCGTCCACACGACAAACGCATCACCATTCTTGTTCATGGCGATACCTGGTGCGGCGATTTGAGATGTATTACCGGAGCTATAACTTTCGCTCTTAACAGCCACTGCGGCATTCCAGCCTTGGTCTCGCTTGTAGCGTGCTGTGACGATATCACGTATCTGTATCCATACCGCGATCGCATTGCCTTGGCCATCGAACGCTATTTGTACATTGCTTGAAGAGCGCGTCCTGTCGGTTTGAATGATTTGTGGTGCCGCCCAACCATGATCAGGTGTGTAGCGACTTCCCCAGACAAGCACAGCGTCGTGCCAGTATTGTTCCCACAACGCATAACCGTAGTTATTACCATCAAAAGCAATGCTCGGATCGATAGAGCCGTATTTGCTGTAAGCATCAAGAATGGTCGGCATCGTCCACCCGCTATCCTGAATATATTGAGTCGCGAAAATGCGCCCGATGTACTGATTGGGAGATGTGCGTGGCGAAGTACCCGTGTCTTGAGACCATACCACGGTGACTTTGCCATCGGCTGTAATCGCTACTTGCGGGGAACTCCAAGTATGTTGAGAGTTTCCTGAATCAACCATGTGCGGTATCGTCCATCCGCTTGCAGGCGAAAACACACTTGCCCATATTCGGAAGAGTATATTGCTATCGTTGTTGTAACCACTTTCGTAATGTTCTTGCCAGACTGCAGCGGCGGTGCCGTTTGGGCCAACTGCAATAGCTGAATAAAGTACTTCACCATCTGGATTATTACTCACCGGTTGGGCGGCCTCCCATTGCTGTCCATTGTAGCGGCTGGCCCACAGACTGGTTTTTGATGAATTTGTTTGTTGAGACCATATGGCCATTGCGCTGCCATCCTTATTCATAGCCAAATGACTAGCGGTGATGATCCCAATACCGTTCTGTAGTTGCTGTGCGCTTTGCCACTGCGCATCACGAGTCCTGAAAGTAATGCTAAATGGATTGCTCAGTAATTCGCCCTTGCTACCTTGTAAATCCTCAACAGATATTGTGTAAGTAGTAGCGGGTAACAGCTCACGATTTGGCATAACAAAAAAAGCATTTCCGCTGGTGCTAATTGCGATCGGTTCTGCAGTAGTCGAGCCGCGTCTGCGCAATGTCACATGATTGGTTGAAACGGTTGCGGGATTTAACGTTGCCGAAAAACTGAGTGAGGCGATGGTCCCAGCACGTGGGGCATCACTGCCGTAATTAACTGGACTGCTGGTGGTGAACCACAATGTAGACGCTGCTTGAGCGTTGGACCAAACGGCAGCAAGGCAGAACAGCAGACCTATTTTTGTGATGCGAATGGAAGTGAGCATGCCGTTCTCCGTGAAGTCTGCGCTATTGCTAGTAGGAGCTACCTAAGCTGCACATTAAGATAACTTTACCGTACGTTAATCCCGGGCTACGTCATCCAAGCGATAAGCTTCTAAGTAGGAATAGCCCCACATCCATCTCCTTCATTGCAGATTGCGAAAGGTGCGTTGACAGTTTCTGTCAACGAAGGCCGTGCGGTCGGTTGCCAGATTGCGAACGAAGCTAGCGCCTGTAACAAAGTTTGTTATAGGCTCGGAAGTCATGGAATTTGCAATCATCGACGCCATTGGTCCGTTCTTTCGCGATCTTGATCAGCGGCGTATTAACTGGTCGAAGATTCCTTTTACGCACCTTGCTACAGATGGTCTGGAGTGCCAGCGGCAGTGGTTGCGAATTCAAACTGACTTTGAAACCGTAGTAAAACGTGTAGCTGCATTGGGTTACAACGCCATTACGCTGGATGACGTGGCGCATCTGTCAGTTGATCCATGGTTCGAGCCGGAGATTCGCCGCAGGAACACTGTATTTCGTGAAGAGTTCCGCGAGCTGTTCGTGATTGCTAAAACGCATGGCCTGAAAGTATTTATCACTACTGACTTCTTAACGACGTCACCTGCTGTTGACGCAAGGCTCGCGACCGCCGATGTGTCGGCTCGCGATTGGTTTAGACGAGTAGTGGAATCGTTTTTGATCGACTTTCCTGAAGTCGCTGGAATTGTCTTAAGAATTGGCGAAAGCGATGGAAACGATGTGAATGATCCATTGCGCAGTCGACTCGCGGTGCGCACGGCAAACGATGTTCGTGCGTTGCTCAATCACATCCTTCCGGTGTTCGAGAAACATCAACGTCGTTTGATCTTCCGTACCTGGACAGTGGGTGCGCACTTGATCGGCGATCTGATCTGGCACCGGGGACGATTGGCGCAGGCGTTGGCGGGGATTTATTCGCCGATGCTGGTGATATCGATGAAATATGGCGAGTCGGATTTTTTCCGCTATCTGCCATTGAATAAACACTTTTTTCGTTTGACTCTGCCGACCATCGTTGAATTCCAGGCACGTCGTGAATATGAAGGTGCGGGCGAATATCCTTCGTTCGTCGGGTGGGATGTAGAACAGTATGCGCGGGAGTTGCAAGGCGCGACCAATCTGATCGGCTTTTCTGTATGGTGCCAGACCGGCGGATGGCATGGCTTTAGACGTTTGGCCTTTCTGCAACCCGACGCATTCTGGATTGAGCTGAATACCATTGTCATCGCACGCATCATGCTAAGCGGTGAAAGTGCAGAGCAGGTCATCACCGAAATTTCAGGTCAACAACACGCATCCGATGCCATCGAGTTACTGCGTCTTGCAGAAGAGATGGTACGAAAGATTCTTTATATCGAAGACTTCGCAGAACAAAAACTCTTCTTCCGTCGCGTGCGTATTCCACCGCTACTGCATGTCTTCTGGGATTGCATCTTCTTCAGCGATGCGCCACGCAAGCTGCTTTCACATCTGGTACGCGATCCTGAACGCGTGCTGCGCGATGGGGAAAGTTCATTCCAGTCATTCCCAAGAATGCTTGAGTTGGCAGCGCGAATCGGATGGCCGGTCGATGATATTGAGTTCATGCGAGATACCTTTGCCATGCTGCTGCTCGTGCGTCGCTACTATTTTGAACCGCCAGATCCGCAGCTGGAATCTGAAATTCTGAACGCCAAAGCAGCGTACAAGCAGCGCTGGCCGCGATCACAACGGCAACGCTATCGGTTACGTACTTCCTTTGATCACCTCAATATCAATGCACTTACATTACGTTGGCTGTTCGCGTTGCTGGTCAGGCGCAAACGCGGCTATCGTGCCGTGCTCGATCACTTCTTTACGTTGCGTGTGTTGTCCTGGACCTGGCGGTTGTTACGCTCCCGGAATGAAAAAGCATTGCCAAAACTTGCCCGCAAGACAGCGATGGGGGTAGATGCACTATTCAGATAACTCGATTTTATGATGAGCAGATGACGTAACTGAATTAATATGGCACTAAGCCATTCAGGATGTACTGTCATGAACTACGAACTTGAATTAATTGCCACCACACCGGAATTAATAGCAGCAGTTCATGCGCGTGTTCCACGGGGAAAGGTTGGGCAGTACTTTGGCCCATCACTTGATAGGGTATGGCAGTTTCTTCGCAAGCATCCCGACCTGCGGACAAATGGACACAACTTCTTTCTGTATCGCCATACAGAGTGTGATGCACAATCTCTTAGTATCGACTTTGGTGTGCAGGTGGTGCGTTC
>DATAHE010000347.1:0-4272 GCA_036263355.1 Steroidobacteraceae bacterium
TGTTTTTTCGGCGGATGACAAAGCCGCATCGCACGCTGCAAAGCTCGCAGGCATCAAACGCGTTATCAGCATTGTGCGCCCGGAATTTGCTGAACCAGTTGCTGCAACCCTCGCACCCGCGATTGTTGAACTCGCTACCGAATACTCGCACCTGCTCGCGCCCTCTACCACCTTTGGCAAGGACGTGTTGCCGCGCGTCGCTGCATTGCTGGACGTGGGTCAATTGAGCGACATCATGGCGGTCAACGGTGCACATACTTTCACGCGTCCTATTTATGCTGGCAATGCCATCGTCACCATCAATGCGGATGCATCAAAGAAGCTATTGGCGACCGTACGCATCGCATCGTTCCAGCCAGTGGCTGAAACTGGAAATGCTTCAATTGAAAGTCGCAGCATTAATGCCTCGTTACCGACACACACCCGCTTCGCTGGGCGCAGCACTGAGAACAGCGGTCGTCCTGACCTGCAAAGTGCAGCACGTGTAGTCTCTGGTGGACGTGCATTGGGCAGTGCTGAAAACTTTCAGTTGATTTACAAGCTCGCCGATCAGCTCGGCGCAGCAGTGGGTGCATCACGTGCTGCTGTTGATGCAGGTTACGCAGCCAACGATTTGCAAGTGGGACAAACGGGCAAGATCATCGCGCCCGATTTATATATTGCGATTGGCATTTCTGGCGCCATCCAACATCTCACGGGCATTAAAGATGCCCGCACCATTGTCGCCATCAACAAAGACATTGAAGCGCCGATCTTCGAAGTGGCTGATGTGGGATTGATTGGTGACTTATTTACGGTGATACCGGAATTGCAGAAGCAGCTGGGTGGTTAATCGGAAGACATGCTGCTGACTACACCGTTATCAAATTACTTCGAACCGTTTTAGAGTCAGCGTAAAGACCGATCCTCGTGGTTGGTTTGCATTAACGGTCAACTTCCCTTCTAACGCATACGCTATGCGGCGTACTAGATTCAAACCTATTCCGGACCCATCGACCTTGGTGGTGTAAAAAGGCACGAAAAGATTTTCCTTTTGCTCCTGACTAAGCCCAACGCCATTGTCTGACACAGCAATGGCTATCCGATCATTTTCGACTCGACAGCTAATCTGAACCCGTGGATCATCAACTGCTGTCACAGCATCACTCGCGTTTTTAACCAGATTGATAAGCGCTTGCTCCAGCAGCTGTGGATCGGTACTTATAAAGATGTCCGACGTTTCAGTCGAGCTGCAATAGTTAATCTTCCGGCTATTAAAAGTTACTGCCATTAAGCGTTCAATACTGACTAATAATTCGCCCAAGTTCACACGCTGCATGACAGGTTTCGGTAACTCTGTCACTTGGCGATAGCGTTCGACAAAGTTCATTAGTCCCAGACTGCGTCGCTTAATGGCTTCCAAAGAAGCCGCCAAATCATCTGTTTGCCCACTACTACGCAATAGTTGATCAAGACCTTCAGAAAGAGAAGCAATAGGAGTTAACGAATTCATAATTTCGTGTGTAAGCACAGTAGCCATGTCGTCCCATGCCTTGAGTTCGATTGCATCCAACTCACCGACCAGACGCTGCAAAGAGATCAGCTTGTGCACCGTATCTCCCGGCATCGTCAACTGTGCAGCCGAAGCAAACACCTGCTGTCCACTGTCCAGCCGCAGAATCCGGTGAGACCCCGGGGCAAGTGCTGACAAAGTAGACGCAGCAGTTACGCCAATAGCGTCGATATCTGCAAGCTTATTTGCAGGTTGTTGCGCCAATAATTGTGCGGCGCGGTTTGCAAGCAAAATAGTTTGATCCTCTCGAATCACAAACAGGCTTGCCTGCACGGTATCAATCAAGGCTTGAAGATATTCGACAATGCTTTGTTGTTCGACACGGCGTGACTGAAAAAATGTCGTTGCCCGCTGGAACTGAGAGGCAAATCTTCCGCGTCCCGAATCTGGATTATCTGACGTTCCGGCAATTAGCGTATCCAGAAATGCTTCAATTAGATGGCTGGTACGAACAACGACGCGGTTGATGTCCACAGCGAGCAACGCAATGATGCAAGCCGTTACCAGCGCTGTTGCATACAAATGTGTCTTCACCAGCAAGTGGATTAACAACATCATGAATACACCCAGCAGCATTGAGCGCCATAACAGCGCCGCTACCAGAGGATTATGACGTAACGGACTAGAGTTCATATTTTGAGATCCGTCTGTAGAGTGCCGCCCGACTCAAACCTAATGCAGCCGCAGCATCTGAAATGTTACCGCCAAATTGCGTCAGCGCACGTTGAATAGTACTGCGCTCCAACACATCGAGATCTAGCGTCTCCGCCGCTCTTTGTGACCGAGTCATTTCGGCAACTACGAGCACTGCCGCCAGTAGCTTATCGTTGTGCCACGGCTTGAGAATAAAGTCCGCTGCGCCGCGCTTAAGTGCATCAACTGCTAACGACACACCACCGTATGCGGTCATCAGCACCACGCCCAATGTGTGATCGAATGCGCGGATTTTTGCAAGCCCATCAAGCCCCGCACGACCACTGCGCTCACCCACGACAAAATTCATATCGAGCAGGACAACATCAAATGTTGTACATGTTAAAACCTGCTCCAGTTTGTCTATAGAGATGAGTTCCTCTACTTTGTGAAAATGATTCTGCACAACAAGGCGCGCTGCTCGCTGCACATCGACATCGTCTTCAATAACCAGAATAGCAGTGTTTACAGTGTTCATTTTCGGACACGCAATCAATCGGATAAGTACTCGACAGCACCAAAGCTACTGATATTCAACGTGTTTTGTGTCAAACCACATGACCATATACTAGTCCACATGAACCCGTTAACGGAACCGTTAATTAATCATGTCATGGATCGCCCCATCTTCATACCGTGGTGGCGACGTAACCAGAGCATGTACTTGATCATCAGCATATGTGCTGCACTACTACTCATTGCCTCGATCTCGACATTATTCGGCAAGAGGGAACGCAATATTCGCTTAGCGCTCAATAGCACAACAATCGCCAGTGTCGAACAGGGACTTTTCCACGACTTCATTTCATTGCGAGGTGGTGTCGTACCTCGCGACACAATATATCTGGATGCACTGGAAGGCGGACGGGTCGAGAAGGTATTCGCGCAAGCCGGTGATACAGTGGTGCTTGGGCAACCGCTGGTCTCGCTTAGTAATACGGCTCTCGAACTCGATGTGCTGGATCGGGAAGGACGCTTAGTTCAATCCATCACCCAGCTTCAGGCGTATGAAACACAACTGGAACAGAACCGCGTCGCCAACCAGAAAACACTTGCAGATATTGATTTCGAAATTACCAGGCTTCAGCGTGCTCTCAATCGTCGCGAGAGCTTGCTGACGGACAAGCTGGTATCACAGGAGTCTGTCGATTCGCTTCGAGATGAACTGGACCGTGCGCAAAAACTGAAACCAATGCAGATCGAAAGCAACGAGCGACAAGAGAGACTGCGACAGCAACAACTGCCTCAAAATCATGCGCAGGCTGCCAAGCTGCAACAAGACCTGCTGATTACCCATAGCAAGCTGGATAACTTGATCGTGCGCGCGCCTGCGACTGGTGTACTGACATCAATGGAATTAAAGGTCGGTGAAAATCGCAATCGTGGTGAGCGCTTCGGGGAAATTACGCCGGACACTGGCTTCAAGTTGATGGTGTCAATCGACGAATACTATCTTGGTCGCGTACATGCGGGACAGCATGCGAACATCGAATGGGAAAACAAAGACTGGGCGTTGAAAGTGACGCGAGTTTATCCTCAAGTCAAGAACGGCACTTTTGTCGTTGATCTCTCGTTTGATGGCACAACACCAAACCATTTGCTGCCAGGTCAAACTTTACAGGGACGACTATCACTGGGTAGCGATACACCTGCCTTGGTATTACCCGCAGGCGCTTTTCTGGAACGCACAGGTGGCGACTGGATATTCATCCTTGATAGCAACGGCAAAGCCGCGCACAGACGCCAGATCAGAATCGGCAGACGAAATGCTGAACAGATTGAGATATTGAGCGGAATCAACCCGGGTGAACGCGCAATGATCTCCGACTATACCGGCCTGGAAAAAATTGAACGCGTTGATTTCAAGTAAGTGAATGCATGTATTGGGAGCAACAATGCTACAGCTTAGGAATGTTAAAAAGATTTACAGAACAATCGAAGTCGAGACGCATGCCCTCGGCGGCATTACGCTTGACGTGAAGGATGGCGAATTCGTGGCAATCATGGGTCCATCAGGATGTGGTAAG
>DATAHE010000348.1:0-2825 GCA_036263355.1 Steroidobacteraceae bacterium
CAGCTGCTCGCCAAATTTATATCGAATCGCTGAACGAACGGGAACTGCAGTGATTTTCGAGATAGGCTCTACAGTAACCAGCTGCATGTCTGCCAGCATGGCACTGCGCGGCAACTGCCATTCCAATGGCACATCAAGAACTGGAACCCATGATTGATTGGTTGGTTCCAGTAACAATCGATAGTCGAATATTGATCCAAGTGATTGCACAGCAGGTGGCGATGACAGCTCACGGGTGCGACGCCATGTACGGCCATCAAAGCCATGCAGAACAATGGCACGCCAATAGAGGTTGGATGAAGGCGGCGGTGAGCCGTTGAATTCAACCCGGAAGGCAACCTCATCGGAAAGGCTTAGTTGTGTGACATCGCCCGGGCTCATGGAGTCGCTAAGGCCACTGGTTGCACCACTACGTGAAGGCAATGCCCAGAATTGTCCTTGCAGACGTGGAAAGAAGATAAACAACAACAATGCCAGAGGTGCTGCTTGCACCGCCATTCGGGCGCAGCGTTTGAATGCTTCACGATAGCTGAGTTTAGCGCCGCCATCATGTAGTCGCATCAAGGTTGCGGTGCTGAACAATGTGGTGGCGCCGATGAACGGAATCATCCACATGCTTTGATCGTATAGCAGCTCGGCGAATAGTAGAAAGAAGGCAATGAAGATCAGGATGGTGTAATCGCGGTGATCGCGAGTTTCGAGTAACTTCATTCCGGCCATCACGCTGAGTAATGCCGTACCTGCTTCCAGCCCATTCAGTGTTCGGAATTTCATCAACACCGAGATCATCGCTGCAATCGCGATCAGGTTACGCAGCCATTTGTTTGGCAGAACTGCAGCGTGCAACTCAAGCGTAATGCGCCAGGCCAGGCATCCCAGCACAATTACAGGAATCCAGAAGGGCAGGTGCGGCACATGCGGTGCCAACGCCAGCAACACCACGGCCGTACTCAGCGTTAACTCGCGAGCGCTCTCGGGCCAGTGTTTGAAATGTAGTGTATCGACTATCATTCAACGCGGCTGATCGCTGTGGTGTGAATGGCTCTGAGGTTGATGACCTTCTGTACAAAAACGCTGTGAATACGTCCATGTACGCTCGGCAAAAACTCCGTGTTTTTGACGTTTTGTACAGAAGGTCATCAACCTCAGAGCCGATAGTTCGAGGATTGATTGCTTGGAAATCAAGCGCCTTCTCCAAACAATGCCAATGCTTTCAGACAGTCCTGTCGATGTGCTGCTCCTAACTGCGGTGACACTTGAAATCCGGGTATCTTGAGACCGTAAGCAATGCCTTGTTGATGCGCATCAACAATCCAGCGGCATAGTTGTGACAATCGTGACTCCGCATCCATTCCACCCAGCGTGTCCCAATCGAGCACATATGCGGTAGCAGCAGCGCCTGCATATTGCTTTACCAATAGCTCTTCACTGCGTGCATAAGCTTTCCACGCGATGCGATGTGGCGAGTCGCCAGGATGAAATTCGCGCAACGATGCATATTCATCATCACCGCGATGCATCTCCTGTGCGGTGCGTGAATCCAATGCAGCAGGCGGTGGCGTGGTGTGACGATCACTGGGTGCTGGATACACCAGTGATTTAAGATCAAGGTGCAGTACGGTCCATGCACGAAATAATCCGAAAGGATAGCGCGTACTCAAGCTCAACCTGTCTACTCGTAACCATCCGCGCTTCGTACTTTGTTGCGGAAGCGCCAGCTGTGCTGAATCTGCTGCGTTAACATGAACCGGCTTTGAAGCATGTGGACCCGCTTCCGCCTGAATGGCGATGCGTGATTGTGTCGAATCGTTGTTGATGGCCAAGTGCAATTGTGCCAGTTGCCCTGCGAACACCGGCTCGTTCGCCGTGCTTTGTATCTGCAACCCGGCAAGATTACGGTGGCAGTGATGCATGGCGACGAATCCCAATGCAGTGAGCATGAATGCCAGCATCAAGGCCAGGTTGTTGCCATAGTTCATACCGCCAAGCGCCATTGCGAACACAATCGCGGCATACATCAATCCCAATCGTGTCGGCAGAATGTAGATGCGACGATTAGTGACAGTGAATGGCTCCGCATCTTTACCATGACGGCGGCGTGACCAATTCGCAATGCGGTTTTGAATGCGTTGATAGAAGGACATGCTGATCGGAAGATTACTATGCGTCGCGGTGATGTCGAAAGCTTCATATCACAACATACATGGATGCCTTCATTACTACGAGTGCGGTTGACGCGGTTATTCCACAAGGCGAGCGGACTCCGCGCTCCCTGAAGTCAATTTCAGAAAATAAATGGGCAAATAAATATTTAACCGAACGGTTGACAATTAAATTTGGCCGCTCTAATATTCAACCATATGGTTAACATTCTATCTGCCGAACTTGATCAGGTGTTTTATGCGCTGTCCGATCCCACGCGGCGGCGCATATTGAACATGTTAAACGAAGGTGCTTGCACGATTGGTGCGCTGGCCGAGCCGTTTCATATGTCGTTGGCAGCCATTTCCAAGCATATCAAGATTCTGGAGAAAGCAAAGCTGCTGAACCGCAAGGTGTCTGGCCGCATCCACGAATGTTCGATTAATCCTGCAACGTTGAAGACGGCAGAAGAATGTATCCAGTACTACACCAGGTTCTGGACACGGAGTCTGGATGCGTTTGCAGCGGAGCTGGAATCAGAAGCTAACCCCAAGAAGCGGAGAAAGTAACATGTCGTATCAAGTGAAAATTGAAAAGATGATCGGTCGTTCTGTTGGTGATGTATTCAATGCGCTGAAAGCAGGTCGCTTATTCATGAACTGCGGATCAGATTCCAGAACCAT
>DATAHE010000349.1:0-16518 GCA_036263355.1 Steroidobacteraceae bacterium
CAACAGTGGCACGGCGTCGATTGGCCACACGCAATCCGGTCGTTGCGGTGGTGATCACTGCTGATGGCACATTGAAGGAAGCCGTGATTCAAGAATCCAGTGGCGATCAGGAGATTGATCAGGCAGCGCTCAATATTTTGCGCAAGGCGGCGCCATTCAATCCTTTCCCCACTAATCTGAAGAAAGATTACGACCAGTTACGATTTGCCTATGAATGGCAATTTCTTGGTGAGCAGCACTAGCAATTAAAAGCCCAATAAAAAAATGCCCGCAGTAGCCTGCGGGCATTTCAATTGGCTTGACGCTAGTCTTCACGAATAGCGGATCTTGTCTGAGAGGCTTAACGATCTTTGACGAACCATACTGTTGGCGCAGCATTGGTACCGCCAATCACCAGCGAGTAAACGCCATACAATCCAACGTTACAGGTTGTCGTATTGTTACATACCGCCGGTGGAGGATTGTTCGGAAAGCCTTGATCAGGCGAACTTAGGTTCAAAACCGAAGTGCCAGTATTCACCGTCGAATAAGCCGAAGCAGTGCCGTACTGCAACTGGCTGACCAGGGTCAGATTATTGTCCGTCAACGTAATAACACCGCTACCACTATTACTTGGTACCGCAACATTGATTAATCGAATGCGCGCACTGGTGGGTGCCTGATTGTTGTCGGTTAATAGCGATACCGCAGGCCCACTGCTTGGGCCGTACACAAGCACAGTGTAGTCATTGCCGGCCACCAGCGGGCCGACAGGTGGCGTCAACTGGACGGTTGGGCCGCTACCAATTGTTACACCAACACTAGAAATAGTGGTTCCTGCTGGGACAATGTTGTAAAGGTTATCGACTTTTGGAGAAATAAACGTTACAGCCGTACCGTTGGGGCCTACAGATCCGACTTGAATGGATGGCGAAGATGATGCAGTCACCGTACCCATCAAGCGAACACGTGCGAGGTCCGAGGGGTATACCGTAACGCCAGCACCCTGCTGAATCAACGTGGTATCAACCAGTGCGCCGCCCTTAGTGCTGGTAAACAACAGCATGGCGATTTCCTGATTGGCAATAGCGATATTGCTGATCTTGCCGCGCACATCATTTTGCTTGCCGTATGCCGTGATGATGATGTCGTAGTTGCCAGCACTGACAGAAGCGTTTACCGAAGTAATGCTGCCGGAATAACTGTACTGAATGGTGGGGTTTAAACCATCAATAGCAGTGTTGACGGGTACTACATAAACATCCAGCGGACCTGCATCGGGAGCTGGATTGCCTGCCGTGAGGATCGCAAATCCGGTGGAAGGCGCGGTAATGCTGTCTGCAATAATACGAACTTCAATCGTGTTGTTGCGCTCATAGGCAATAGCTGTGTACTTGGTATCCGTTACATAATTGAAACTGAATGACGATGATGCTGCAAGCGCACCACCAGTTACACTGGCAACGCCGTTGTAAGTTGCAACGGGCACATCGGTATACGACCCAGCTGCACCTGCAGCTAATCCTGTGTTCACGGTATATACCTTGGTGCTGTCTGACGTATCCGTCAGCGTCAACGTCAAGCCTGCAGCCTTGGTGGCATTAACCACACGGATGTGCGCCGGTGTGGGAGTGGAATCATGCTTCTTGCCGCCGCACGCGGTAAAAGCACCGAGTGCGAGTACGGCCAAAGCCAACAAATATGCACGACTTTTCATTTTAATAACCCTGTAAGTTCAAGCCAAAAAATCAACAAACCAGAAATCAGATTTTGGAAGACAGCAGACCAGCACGTCGCTTCAAAGGTAACGCCAAACCCAGCGTCGACAGCATCACCAGAAACAATGTGTTCATTGCGCCACCCCCGCCACCGTACAACGAATTGCTGTTACTGGTCGCATAAGGATTAACGCAGTTTACATAGCCCTGCTGTGGCGGGGTGTTAGCTTGTCTTAATTGATAGACGGCGCCGCTGGCCCCGCTGCATTCTCCGCCTTCAAGGGCAACGCCGTAGAAGTTTCCATCACGGGCCAGAAACAGCGAACCAGATGGCGTGCCGACAGAACTATTCAAGTACTGGAAACCCAGATTAAAGCCACTCTCCAGATTGTTAGTGTCGATGGAGAAAACTGCCCCGCGATTCGTGGCATCGACGGATTCACCATAAATCAATGCGCCGTCAGCACCGAGCACCAGATCGCCATAGGGTGATGATCCGTTAGTGCCATCAAAGTTATGAACGTTGATCACCTTGAAATAATCCACCACATCGCTTGGCGGAATGTCGGACAGTCTAATGGCGTAAACCAGACCATACCCGTGAGTATCACCGTTGGAATTGCCGTCGCAATTTGCAGAGTCGTTGCCACCACGTGCGGTAGTACCAAACAGCATGCCGTTAGCGATGATTGGACGGCCCACTGGCAAGCCACCGTGACAATTTGAGGTATCCGTTGTACCACCGAGTGGGACGCCGCTGATCCAACCGTTCGAGGGCTCGAACGAATAGATGGTCTGGAAACCCGTACCATCTGGCTGCAGGCGATATACCGTTCCGTTGCCGCTGTCGCCACCGTAACGTGTCACTCCGTACAGATATCCAGAATCAATATCGAGTAACAGGGAACTGGAGGGAAAAGCGCCATCGTGATTAAAGCTTTTCGTAAATCCAGTCAGGTAGTTGATGCCAGCAAAAGTATGCAGCACCTGGAAATTGGTGCCATCACGACGCATGCGAAAGATGGTGCCAGTTCCATTGGCGCCGCCAGCAGGCGTCACGCCATAAACAAAACTGTCACCACCTTCGATTAATTGCTGTGGTACCGGCAGTTGAAAACTAGAGCCGTCAAACCAGTCGGAGGTCAGCACGGCGGGAAGCGCTGTGTTCAGTGCACCATCATTATTCGCAAGGAAAGATATTCCGGTAGAGGCATCAGTCTGCTTCACCAGGGCATCAAAACTATGCAGCGTCGTATAACCCTTGCCATTCTGGTCGATGCTGTAAATCGTGCCGGAGCCGGCGGAAGTGTTTCGGCCTACAGCTGTTCCAAAGCGCGTCAACCCATATAGTCTGCTGTCAGACGCCAACATCAGATTGCCGGTAGGGCCGACACCATCAGCTTCGGTAAATTGGTAAATCGTTTCAGCGCCGGTACCGTCGGTGGCAACACGATAAATTCCGTAATCAGACCCGCTGGTGAAAGTTCCGAACAGATAAATGCGTCCGTTGAACGGCACTTCTGTAACGCCAGACACGGGCTTGTTGATATAAAACGTCATCACATTGGCATAAAACAGCGACGTATCTGCCGTATCAGCAGAAGCCATCTGGATCGGCGCAGCCAATAAACCGGTCGCTATACCCAATGCGCATGAGATTTTTTTTATGAAACCGGTCAAATTAAACTTCACGAACTAGAACTCCGGACGATTCGGCAATCGCAACTCAAACATGCGACCAGTTAGTATGCCCTAGAACCATGTCACTGCGGGCGTCTCTGAGCGCTACAAAGCGGGCTATTGTCGACGGGTTTAAGGATAAAGCCAATCCCGGTCGCATTAATAATTCGCAAATTCTTCCGCGTCATCCACTGAAACACGAGTTTAATGAGTGAAATTTGCGTCACACGGCACGCGTCTGCATTCCATTGTCACGATTTTCCAGCGCTGCAACTATGGCACAATCGCTCCATGAATCAGGATTTACCCCCTCCACTTCATACAGCAAAACGCAGCCTCCGCGATCAGGTTGACGAGCTCTTGCCGAACTGGCAAAGCTGGTATCCCAGTCTTTTCGATGCCGCGTATGATCTTGGCATTCTGCGCGCACGAGTTTGCGACTTATCATCACTGGTACTTAGCAAGCGTCACGCCAGCGTTTACAGCGAAGCGTTACAGGCATTTCGTGAACAGTGGTCGGTAGAAGAAGCTGAGGCACATGAGTCGGGCCATCCTGGTGACGGCACAAGCTCAGGTTCATCGCAGCAAGACAGGCAGGCCGAGATTGACAGCTAGATCATTGCTGCATTGAAGACGAAAGGACATTAATAAAGCAGAAAACGACGACGCTCTTCAGCCCAAGCTGTCTCGTCGGCATTGGCAACCTTTTCCAGCTCATCAGCCGTACTGTTCGAATCATCCACCCACTCCCGTAGCAAGGTACTGCCGCTAATCAAATCGATGGCCAGTCGGTCGCGTTCATACTCATATGGAAAATCACGCCACAGTGGATAGTCTGGATATAGCGTTCGGATAGCCTTAAACGCGAGCGCTTGCAAACGCCATGGTTTGAATACTTCGTGCTGATACGTACCATCTTCAACATGAATCTGAATACCTGAACATAGCTTGCCAACATGCTTATGAAAGGTGGGTTCAAACCAGCATGTCCTGAGTTTGCAACCCCGCAACCACTGCGGCGCCAACTTTGTCATTTGTTTAAGCACCGCGCTCGCATCAATGTCGGGAGCACCGAACAGCTCCAACGGGCGTGTTGTACCCCGCCCTTCGCTAAGCGTCGTACCTTCAATCATCACCGTACCTGCATAACAACGCGCCATCCACAGATTGGGCGCATTCGGTGATGGATTGATCCATGCGCGTTCACTCAACGGCCAGCCAAATCCTGGCGATGAATAGGGTAACCAGCCCTTCATCGGAATCACGCGATAATCGAGTTGCAGTTGGTATATCTCAATAAACCATTTAGCAAGTTCTCCCATCGTCATGCCATGACGCATGGGCAAAGGCCCAGCTCCGACAAAGCTTTCCCAACCGCTACGTAAACTCAAGCCCTCAATAGGGCGACCTGCTGGATTGGGGCGATCAAGTATCCACACCGACTTGCCATGAAGCGCGGCCGCTTCAAGCAAATAGCGCAGTGTGGTAATAAACGTGTAGATGCGACAGCCCAGATCCTGCAAGTCAACCAGCAACACATCAAAACTATCCATCATGTGCACGGTGGGTCGACGCACCTCGCCATACAGGCTGAAAATCGGAATGCCATGAACTGGATCGTTGAAGTCGATTGATTCCACCATGTTGTCCTGCTTGTCGCCACGCAATCCGTGCTGCGGACCAAACCCAGCAGATAGTTTTATCCCATTTATTTGCGCCAACGCGTCCATTGCATGAGTCAGGTTCGCCGTCACCGAAGCGGGATGCGCCAGTAGCGCAACGCGCTTGCCATATAGCGGCGCGCGCAACTGCGCGTCGTCGATTAATACTTCCAGTCCGGTTTTGAACATTGTCTGTCTTGTGTTGTTACGGTAGTGAGCAAAGCCAGTTTTCACGACGATGAAAATCAGGTCGTGATAAATCATGTCGCAAGGCCCAGTATGAACATGCTCCATCGTTATTTTCAATCACCATGCTCAAGCCTGCCCGGATAGCAACACCGCGATACTGGTCGGAAGTACGAATCGCCGCCGTGATAAGCAATCTGGATTGTTCTTCAAGTCGCACAACCTCCGGCGATTCCGTCGGCAGTAGCTCCATGCCTTGTCGATAATCTGAAAAAGAATATGCTGCCCACTGTGATGACGGCGAGAAATTATATTCAACATACTTAGCGCTTTCTTCGGTGGTGATAAATAATTCGGCGCAAGTATGTCGCCACAATTCATCACGACGAAGGGATGGAGTAGATGCAGGTATGTTGATGACTTGAAGATCGCCTATGATTTCATAGCGCAGAGCAAGCAAGTCTTTATGTCTGGCAATACCAGCGCGAACCTGCGTCAGACGATGCTGTGGAACGACCGGATGACATTGCAGCACATGCCATTCAAAACCCGGTTCATCGTTGGCTGGAAAAATCATGAGGGAATCATAGCAACTCCATCATGCATCCGAAGCATTTACTGACTGGCGTGTGTCAGCGACTTCCACAATGCATTAAAGTCCAGCGCAGTCCTTTCAAATACATAGCTATGTAGCACCAGCTTTTCGGTTTCTGACTGTGCTTCGATTTTCAATCCGGCAAACGTCATTGCCGGATAGCGCTTATCAAGATCATGCGGTTTGCTGACAACCGTTGCTGGAACCTTGAAATGATAGTTCTGACCCAGCATGATAATTTCAAACACCAGGGTCACACGTTGACCAGGCTTTGGATCCCAGCGTTCGCGCTCCATGGCAACCCGCATCCCGCCCACACCGATATCGGTAATCAGCACCGGAATTTCCTTGCCGTAATCAACGACTGCCCTGATGCAGGCCGCCACACGTGGACTGGCACGAACGTGGCGCAGCTCGACTTGCTTGGGCAAAGAAATGTTGATCAACGGCGTTGGTTCAAACTGGACCCTGCGTATCGTGCCCTGGAATTTGACGGCAGCGGTGAGGTACATCATGCGAAACACCCAGGTCTGTCCTTCATTCACTGGGACAATGGAGCGATCTGGATTCGCGGGCGCAGTAATAATTAACCCGTGGAGCTCATCCGCACCCACCACCCAGCATGGATAGCTTTCACCAGATTCGTCGCGTGATACGCGCACCCCCACTCGCGAAGCACCCACCGCACTGTGAAAATCTCGGGCGTACACATCCAGTGGATTCTCGCTGCTTGGCAAGCTTTCGAACAGAGACTCTTCTGCAGCGCTGTTTAATTCCAGATCGGAACCCAGACTCTGAAATTTGCCCGCCCTGATCAACTGATCGCGTATACGCTCGGATTCAACAACCTGCCCTTTGGCAAGCAATAGTTTGCGGTCTGCGCTATACACAGAAAATTGAAGCGTCCTGCCCACAACGATGCTGTCATGGTCAGTAAAACTCTGATGTGATGCCATTGATAACCTAAGTACCTATACAGTCACGAAACAGTCCAGCCCCAAAACAGTTCAAAGCCGTCGTGATGCAACGGTAGTCGCTGAGTTTTCTTGTCGGGCATCGGCGTAATAGGTTAACCCTTGAATATTCGTGACAAGTTTCCCAGCTGCCGTCACATTTCATCCTTCGGATCACAAAAATTGGAGCTTTATGTCCCATCGCTTTCAGTCAAATCCGGCAGAAGCAGCTTTCGATATTTTTCCGATTTGCTATACTTCGCGGCTCTTTAATCCCCTACAACTTACCGACAGGAACCCGCGTGGATCAGGCCCAATTTGAACTTCAGCTAAAAGTGTGGAAAGAGCTTGCGATCAGCAAGCAAATGTTGATGCGTACCGCCGCCGAAGCGCTCGGACTGGACGCAAATTGCAGTCAGGAAGAACTCAAGTCAGCACTGGACGCATTTCTGCAACGATTGAAAGATGCAGATGCAAGCGTCGTTGCCGCCAAAAATCAGGCGCAACAATCTATCAACGAGATGGAAAAAAAGTTTCTTGCCAGTCAGCGCGCGCAAACCGTTGCAGAAAATGAAATGGCCGCCATGCGTGCCGCTCAGGAAAAAGCAGCCCCCCAGCTTGCTGCCGAGCGAGCCGCCAATGCCAAGGAAATTCAGCAGCTGAAAAGCCTTGCGGCTGAAAAGGACAAATTACTGAAGTCCATCAACACAGCGCTGGCCGATACGCCGGATAACGTTGTGAAAAAGATGAAGGCCCTGAAGAAAGAAAAGCAGGACGAAGCGGACGCCCGTCGTCAGCTGGAAATCAGCTTCGGTACCTTGCGCAAAGAGAAACAGGATCAGGACAAGGAATTGAGCGAGCTTCACGATAACGCCACCAAACTTGGCACCACCTATCGTGAGCTTCACGAAGTCGCTAGCAAGTTGCATGAACAACTAAAGCCACTGGTGAAAGAAGGCACAGAAGTGCCCACCGTTCCTGAACTTGACAGCAAGTTGCTCGAAGCTATTGAGCAAACAAAGACTAAACCAAAGAATTACCTTGCGTCCGTCGCTTGACGCGATAAAAGCCTGTTAATTTAACAAAGACGCCAGACTTCAAAGTCTGGCGTTTTTATTTGTAGGACGGCCATCTAAAAGTGGCACTTCGTCTTTATTTCACTCGTTCAGCGCCGATAACCATCACGGATAAGTTGGTTCCTTTTTTACAGAAGCTTGTGATGGCGCTCCACAGTTTTTCCCCTGTCAGTCGATTCACGGCCTTGAAGCGCGTGCTTCAAGGTTTGGCTGCGACCGTGTTGCTTGTGAGTATCTTCCTTGCCTATCGCTGGCAAGCGCTTGCCAATGCCGATGTAACCTCGTTAAACAATGTAAAAAGATCGCATGCTGGTGAACACCTGCATCTCAAAGGAACAGTCACGTGGACAGGTGCCGATAACTCTCTGTATCTGCAAGATGAGACATCAGGCCTGCATATCTATTTCACAGACAGGCAGCCCGCATTTCAGAGTGGCGACAAGATCGCATTCCTTGCAGAGCTGCGCGAAGATTTCGAATCTCGTTCCAAAACGCAAAGTATTCTGCTGGGCGATGTGCAAATCAAAAGAATTGATCGTGGGCAATTGATCAAGCCCGTGCGTGTGCCGTTAAAAGATATCTTCAAGGACTCCGGCACCAAACAAAGCATTCGCGTTGAAACTTCCGGTGTGGTTCGCAGTGTGGAGCATCACGGCAATTCAACTATTCTGGAACTGGCAGAGAAAGGCCTGCGCTTGCCGGTAGAAATAAACAATGCGGGCAGCATGCCCTTGAACGCACTGCTGGATCGCGTCCTTACTGTCCGTGGGGTGGTCGATGCCACTTACGCCGTTCCGTCCCGACGCACCATTGTTCACATTGATGATATTGCACCCACGCTGCGCGTAACAGATGTCACGGATGTTTCCGTCGCTGACGAAAGCACATCAGCCATTCCTCTGGTATCTACATTAAGAGAATTGATTCTGGATTCAAAATGGCTGGAGCACGGTCATCGAGTCAAAATCAAAGGTGTCGTCCGTAGCATCGAGTCCGACGATGTGTTGATGATGCAACAGGACCGCTATGTGGTTCCGGTTGAAACAGAAAATGCGCAGCAGTTTCATCAGGGCGATGTTGTTGAAGCAACGGGCTGGCCGACACCCCGACGGTTTACGATTACTCTGCAGCATGCAAAGGTGGAGAAGTCGAAAGATCAAAGTGTGACCGCTGCAGACTGGCTCATTGAAAATGAGCCGGTATTACTGCGTGACATTCGCGACGTACACAATCTTGGTAGCGAAGATGCAGCTCGTGGCATGCCAGTCGATGTCATTGCGGTGATCACCAATGTTCAGGCCTTCAGTGATTGCTTCTTCGTTCAGTCAGGAACCACCGGCATATTCATTGATGCCTCTGATCAAAATCTTGATAGTTATCAAGTGGGCCAGAAGATCCGTCTGCAAGGCCTTACCGCACCCGGTGGATTCGCGCCGGTGATTATTCACCCTAAGGTTCAAGTATTGGGATCAGGGGTACTGCCCACAGCGGAGCCAGTGCGTGCCGAGATCGCACCATCGGGAGCATATGATTCAAGATGGGTTGAACTCGAAGGCACGGTGCGCCCCATCTACTCTTCACCAAACGGTTTTGTCTTCAACCTTGCCACTTCTCTTGGCAACGTCGGCGGACAAATTCTTACACTGGATACAAACAAGGATATTCCAAAACTAGTCGATGCACGTGTACGGGTAAGAGGCGTATTTGCGACACTCTTCAACAATGATCGCGCGCTCACTGGCTATCGGATCATTATCGATTCACCACGCTTTATCACCATACTGGATCGTGCACCGGATAGCAGTACAGAACTCGAACCTGTCCTTTCCACTCAGCTGCTGCAATTCAACAGCATCAAAGCCGAAACGCATCGCTCCAAGATTCGCGGGACGGTTACGTTGACTGCGCCCAACGAGCTTAACGTACAAGACAGTGCAGGTAGTTTGCGCATTCGAACACGCCAAGCCGGTATTCATGTCAATGACCTGATTGAAGCAGTGGGTTACGCCGTCCCAAGTGAAAATGGCCCGGTGTTGACAGATGCACACGTCGAAATCATAGGCCACACACCTGACGGCATTAAACCAGCGGAAGTCACCGCTGACGATGTACTAAACAAAGGGCGGGATAACCAGCTGGTTTCAATTAATGCAAGACTGGTGAACATTGGCGTCACCTCTACGGTGCAGACGCTGGTCATGCAGGACAAGTACGTCACATTCAATGCCATACTGAGCAATGACACTAACATCAACAATCTTCGCGAAGGAAGCATCCTGAAGATCACCGGCGTCAGCGCAGTGCAACGCGAGCGCCAGATGGACAAGGACATCACGCAGTATCGCGCCACTTCTTTCCGGTTGCTGCTGCGTTCTTCCAACGACATCCAGGTAGTCCGTACAGCGCCTTGGTGGAACCTGCAACGCGTCTGGCCACTACTTTCAGTTCTGATTACCATCATTCTGGGATCATTGTTCTGGGTTCGATCCCTGCGTCGTCGTGTGAGTGCGCAAACAGAAGAAATCGAAACGCAACGCGCCTTTCTGCGTCAAGTCATCGACATGTGTCCGAACTACATATTCGTCAGCGACGCGCAGCAACGTTTTACGTTGGCAAATCGTCCATTGACCCTGGCGCTCAATCAATCACCTGAAGAAATCATCGGCAAGGAATATCATCAAATCGGGCTCAATCATCAAACTGTAGATGCACAAGCTCGCGATGATCGCGAGGTACTTGAAACTGGCGCAGAGAAAATCATTGGTGAACAATGTTACGTTGATCGCGCTGGCAAGCATCGCTGGTTGCACATCGTGAAACGACCCATCATTGACGAAAACGGCAAGCCAACTCATGTACTCAGTGTCATTAATGACATCACCCTGCATAAGGAAGCGGAGGCAACCCTGTTAAAGGCACGCGAAGCAGCAGAACAGGCCAACTCAGCCAAGAGTGAGTTTCTTGCCAATATGAGTCACGAAATCCGTACCCCGCTCAATGGCATTATCGGCACGAGTGAATTATGTCTCGGAACCGAGCTGACTCGCGAACAACGCGAGTATGTTGAAACCACCAAATTGTCAGCAGATGGTTTGCTGACCGTCATCAACGACATTCTGGACTTCTCGAAGATAGAAGCGGGAAAGATGGAGCTGGACCCCGAACCTTTCTCGTTGCGTGACTCGATAGAAGCAACGTTGAAGACAGTTGCATTACGCGCACATGAAAAAAATCTTGAACTATTATGCGATATTGATGCAAATGTTCCAGCGACACTAATTGGTGATCAGAATCGCCTGCGTCAGATATTGTTGAACCTTGCCGGAAATGCGATCAAATTCACCGAGCGTGGCGACGTCACCATCAAGGCGACCTTGCAGTCCAGCGAAGAAGACGATTGCCTGTTATCAATTGCGGTGATTGATACTGGTATAGGCATTCCAGCTGATCGGCTCCATCATATTTTCGACCCATTCGCACAAGCAGATTCGTCGACCACACGCAAGTTCGGCGGAACAGGGCTGGGCCTGACCATCTGCGCCAGACTGGTTTCGATGATGGGTGGCGATATCGCAGTGGCCAGCGAGTTGGGCGTCGGCAGCACATTCCGCTTTACGGTCCGATTGAAACGCCATCAAGCTTCTGGACAGGAAGGCATCAACAATGTTGAGAAGCTCAAAAATATCAAAGTATTGATCGTTGATGACCACACAGAGTATTGCCGAATACTTTCACGCGACCTGACCGCACTTGAAATGAAACCGCTGATTGCACATTCAGCAAACGATGCGATGATATTACTGCAAGATGCAAGTAATCAGTCCGCACCAGTGCGCATCGCTATTATTGAGTACGGCGCTGCCGCACTCGCTGGCCCCAACTTGATTGAGCAGATGCACAAGCAATTCTCTGCGACAGCCAAAGTCATCGTTGCGATGCAATCCACGGAGCAACGCAACGCAACGGCATATTGTCAGGCACTGGGCATAGAGAACTACATCGTGAAGCCTCTGCGCCGCAAGGATCTTATCGAAACGCTACTACATGCGATGGACGCAAAAACCGCCCCCGCTTCTCGCGCTGTTGTTACTGCGACGGCCGCAATCAGCATGAACATATTGCTGGCAGAAGACAATCAAGTGAATCAGCTCGTGATGCAACGCCTGCTGACGAAACGCGGGCATCGCGTAACAGTTGCTGCCAACGGCAGAATTGCCTGCGAACTGACAAGACAGCAGAACTTTGATCTGGTGTTTATGGATGTGCAAATGCCCGAGATGGATGGCTTTGAAGCAACAATAGAGATTCGACGCTGGCAAAACGAACAACATGTTCACACTCCCATCGTCGCGTTAACCGCTCATGCAATGAGTGGCGATCAGGAGCGCTGCCTCTCTGCAGGCATGGACAACTACATGACCAAACCCATCAGCCCAACTGAACTCGATGAGATGCTGCGCAGGTATCAGCCGTCAGCAACGGACGATGCCTCCATCGAAACGGCTGCTTCAGGTTAAGATTCTTGGGACGATGTGCATTTCGCAAACAACGGGAACACATCCGGCTCTGCTTGCATCTAATGTGTAATGACCACGCAACACCTAACTTCTTTACCCGACATCAAGCCCGATACTGATGACATCGAGCTGACGCGACTGGCAGCGGCAGGCAACAAGTCAGCATTTGAACTGATTATGCGACGACACAATAGACTATTGTTCCGCACAGCTCGCAGCATTCTGAAGAACGACGCAGACTCGGAAGATGCACTACAAGAAGCGTACGTGAAAGCCTGGCGCGCATTGAAAGATTTCCGCGATGATGCGAAGTTGTCGACATGGCTGGTACGCATCGTTGTCAACGAAGCACTGGGCCGGGTACGTCGACAGAATGCTGCAATCATACCGCTCGATTCATATGTTCACACTCATTCCAGTGGCGACGAAACCATGGACGAACAACAACCAACGCATCCTGAATTTCAAGTCACAAGCATTCAAGTACGGCAGTTGCTCGAATCTCATATCGATGCGCTGCCGGACACGTTTCGTACTGTTTTTGTATTGCGTGCTGTTCAGGAACTTTCGGTAGAAGAAACTGCGGTGGCGTTGCAAATTCCGGAAGCCACTGTGCGCTCCCGCTTCTTTCGTGCACGCGGCTTGCTGCGTGAAGCGCTCGCACGTGAAATCGATGTTGCTACCGCTAATGCGTTTGCATTTGACGGCACACGCTGTGATCGCATCGTCAGCAAAGTAATCACCCTGTTTGACCAAATCAGTTAGCCATCAACTGAATCGATGATTGCTTCGTCGCTGGGATGCGCAACAAGAAAGCTGATCGCACTGACTGTCAAGAGACAAACATATCTTGAGAGTGTAGATCGCACTAACTCGGCAACACACGACGAGCCGCCGAAGCGGCTCGCTGTTACTAATTAGACGTTATCTAACTTCACTTGCTCAAACTTCGGTGCCAACACATGCATGATGACCCATGCAATAAGATATGCGGAACCACAAACAAAAAACAAAATCCCGTATCCAACTTCCAACTTACCGATGTTCGTGTAGTGCTTGAGCAGCACACCAGCAACTGCGGCGATTAACAAGCCGCCTACTGCGCCGCCCATACCACCAATACCAGTGACTGAAGCAACCGCACGCTTGGGAAACATGTCAGACACGGTGGTATAGATATTTGCCGACCAGGCCTGATGCGCTGAACATGCAATTGCAATCACACCCACCGCGAACCAGGTATTGAATTGACCCAATGTCGATACAGCTAGAACCGATAGAGGAAATAACGCAAAGATAAACATGGCGCGCTTACGTGCACGACTTGGATCCATGCCCGTGCTAATGAATTTCTTTGGCAACCAGCCACCAAAGATGGAACCTACGGTGGCCACGGTATAGACAACGGCAACAGCAAGCGGCCAACTGATCACTCCGGGAACGTTATTGACACCGCCAGCAAAGCCTGGGTTAGAAGCCATAAACTCGGCAACTTTTCGCGAGTTCTCACTGGTGAGAAAGGCAGGTAACCAGAACAGATAAAACCACCAGATGGGATCAGTTAGAAACTTGCCGACAGCAAACGCCCATGTTTGCCGGAAGGTGAGCAATCTGAACCAGGACACGCTTGATTCAGCACTCACTGAAGAATCTGCGTCGCTATGGATGTATTCGTATTCAGGTTGTTTGAGATGTCCTGTTTTCAGTTTTGAGGACGGCGAAGCATAGAATGCATACCAGAACACCAGCCATATCATTCCCACTGCACCGGTTAGAACAAAAGCCCACTCCCACCCCCACGTTGTCGCAATGTATGGCACACACAATGGCGCAACAATGGAGCCGATGTTGGCGCCTGAATTGTACAAACCGGTTGCGAACGCTCTTTCCTTGCGTGGAAACCACTCTGCTATCGTTTTATTCGCCGCAGGAAAGTTGCCTGCCTCCGTCAAACCCAGCGCCGCGCGCCAAAAACCAAAGCTCCATGTATGGTGCCCGAATGCGTGGCCGATGGCAGCCAGACTCCATCCAATCAATGAATAGGCATAGCCGGCCTTCGTGCCAACCCAATCGATAAAACGTCCTGCTATCAGCATGCCTAGCGCATAGGCAAACTGAAACGACATCACCACTCTGGAGTAATACAGCTCCTGATCGCCCTTATCTAAGCCAAACACGCCCGCGTCAGACAGTGTTTGTTTCAAAAGGCCCAGTACATTGCGGTCTATGTAATTGACGGTGGTCGCAAAAAAAACTAACGCACAGATAGTCCAGCGATAGTTACCGATCTTCGCGTTGATCTCATTAAATTTGTTCATTAAATGGCTCACAACAGATTTGAAATTATTGGTGTTGTGCAAGCCCACCCCCGCCGGACATGCCGCGCCAATATAATCTCGACTACGGCAAATTTCCATTCAATTTGCGTTAAATCATCGAAGGACACCGGGCGAACTGATCAAGTCAGATATCTCCCATTTCCGCCAGCTGCTGCTGCGTTACTATTACGCCTTCAAGAAATCAATGAGACCATGTTGTGGCGACAGGTTGGGCAGGTGACGGCGCGGTGCAGGATCAAATCGATGCAACGGTGAACGATGCCGTGATGCGCGCCAAGAATCAATTGCCAGTCGGTTCAGCGCTCACGCATTGCGAAGAGTGTCAAGCGCCCATTCCCGAAGCGCGACGACAAGCCATGCCCGGCGTCAGACTATGCGTTACGTGTCAGGAACGACATGACAAAGAAGCACAAGCATTTTCTAGCTATAACCGCAGAGGCAGCAAAGATAGTCAGCTACGCTAGCACGTGCATGCACAACAATAACAAGTCGTCACATCAAATAAGACGACCGTAACCAAACCATGACGCATGACCTCTTCTTTCTGCTTCCGATTGCCTTTATCACTGGCGCAGTCAACGCCGTTGTTGGTGGCGGCGGTTTAATACAAGTGCCTGGCTTGTTCGCCGCCCTTCCTCATGCAACGCCAGCGACTATCATGGGAACCGACAAGTTCGCCGCGATAATGGGTCATGCTACCGCGATGCGGCAGTACACATTGAGAATGTCTATCCCCTGGAAGCTCGTGTTGCTAACCGCATCAACTGCGTTTGCTGGATCACTATGCGGCGTATCCGTGATGTCCATCATCCCTTCACGCTGGATGCGTGGCATCGTGATAGCCGTTCTCGCCATCATGCTCGTCTACATCTGGTTTCGCCCACGATTCGGTATTCATGATGAAAGCAAACCGATTACTCGCCACGACTTGATCAAGGCACTGGCTTTGGGGCTTGCCATCGGGTTTTATGATGGCTTTATTGGACCCGGCACTGGAAGCTTTCTTTTATTTTTGTTCGTCCGGTTTTTCCATTTTGATTTTTTGAAAGCTACCGCCTGCGCTAAAGTTGTTAACTTCTCCACCAATCTCGCGGCATTAACATTTCTAGTTCCATCAGGGAATGTCATTTATGCATTCGCCATTCCTATGGGCATTGCGGGAATTGCTGGCGCGATGGTTGGTGCGCGACTTGCTATTAAAGGCGGTAACGAGTGGATTCGTCGTCTGTTCCTTGTTCTTGCAGTATCACTATTGATCAGACTTTTGTGGCAATGGATAAATGGTTAGACGGCACCGACAATAAGATGTTGCCTCGATGGTCAGATCAATAATGTAAGGCGCTGCAACAAACCCGCATAGATGCATTGCTAAATGTGTTGGTCACATGGGTTGATGATGACGGAAGCGTTACAAAAAATTTGTCTTCCTACAGCTTGGCGCCTTGCAATGTTATTTGATTACATGGAAGATCAGTCGCCAGAGACTACGTGATATCAAGCAACAGTTGCTTTGGCCTGCTCATCCGAGTGTCACTCTTGGAACGGCCATTGGCAGATTAGAAGAGAGGACCGTCATGACGTTACGAATCTTAGCAATCAGCTTTATCATCGTTGCGCTATTAGATGCCGAAAGTATCTACGCACAAACCGCCGCTGTGAATCCAGGAGTAACACCGCCGGGTGCCCCTGGAGATTCGGGAGAAGTTGAGGCTTTAAATTCGCTTAAAAACGAATCTATCGACAAACTCAGGGGGCTAGATCGACTTCAAGCGATGAAAGAGAGCGTAAAGTTCATTAGTGATGCAAAGCTGTCC
>DATAHE010000350.1:0-3862 GCA_036263355.1 Steroidobacteraceae bacterium
GAGCCGATTCTTGCCCATGCTGCGCGTGCGCGTTGGATGATCATTCATGTGTGTAATGTAAGTTGTAATTATCAGCTATGTGCTATGCGGGTTCTATCCGGCGTAGGGCGGGTTGCTAACCCGCCGTCTCGTGTCTTGATCTACGTTGCTTTATTTTTATGTGGCGGGTTAGCAACCCGCCCTACGACAGAATGTTTAGATCAGTCAGACTAAAACTCTGCATCCGTACCATCGTTAATGCCTTCAAATAACGCAGTGGTAATGTAGCGTTCTGCGGTATCGGGCAACATCGCCAGTATCACCGAACCCTGCGGTGCAGTCTGCGCAACCTTCAACGCAGCAGCGAATGTCGCGCCCGACGAGATGCCGCAGAAGATGCCTTCTTTCATCGCCAAGGAGCGTGCCGTGCTAATGGCTTCATCATCCGTCACCGG
Source organism: Steroidobacteraceae bacterium (assembly GCA_036263355.1). GTDB lineage: Bacteria > Pseudomonadota > Gammaproteobacteria > Steroidobacterales > Steroidobacteraceae > CAILZL01. The sequence continues at coordinate 435 of DATAHE010000350.1, forward strand.
AAGGATGTCGTCGGGCACTTTGCGATCCAGTACACCGGGAACAAAATCTGGTGTCCAGCCTTGAATCTTGTGTGGTTTGAATTCCGCACCTTTCAGCAGAGAAGCATTCGCTGGTTCGCAGGCAATGATCTTCAAATTCGGACGTGCAAGCTTTAATACTTGTCCAGCACCAGTCAGTGTTCCGCCCGTGCCCCAGCCCGTCACCCAGAAATCGAGACGCTTGCCACCAAAGTCACTCAATATTTCAGGACCGGTGGTGTTGCGGTGATATTCAGGATTGGCGGGGTTCTCAAACTGGTTTGCTAGAAACCAGCCATTCTTTTCAGCAAGCTCTTTCGCTTTCTTCACCATGCCAGTGCCGCGTTCGGCTGCCGGCGTGAGAATTACTTTTGCACCCAGCGCACGCATGATCTTGCGACGTTCTACTGAAAAGCTTTCTGCCATGGTGGCAACGAACGGATATCCTTTGGCAGCGCACACCATTGCCAGCGCAATGCCTGTGTTACCAGAGGTTGCTTCTACTACTGTTTGGCTGGGCTTTAATGTGCCGCGCCGTTCCGCGTCTTCGATGATGGCAATAGCAAGACGATCTTTAACGGATGAAAGTGGATTGAAGAATTCGCACTTCACGTACATGGTGACATGCGATGGTGCAAGACGATTGATTTTGACGATGGGTGTGCGACCAATCGTACCTAATATGCTGTCGTAAATCATGGAGGTCTCCGGGCGGCTGAACGATCAAGGAACGACGGTTCTCTTACTTTGCTCTACTAGGAAAGTTTTGAGTATAAGCGCGCCGCCAGCCATCAACAAAACAAAATGTAGTCCGGACTCTCATGTTGTTAGAAGCCAGGGTTCTATCAGCCTGGGCTTCAAAAGCTGGCGCTATCATCAGCCGCCGAGTGGAATACCTTTTCGAATTCGCTCTTGTAGTTGCTGGTTGATGGTAATCGCCGCCTGTTTGCCTTTGGCCATTTGTGTTACAACGATCTCGCTGTCTTTCGTAAAACGGTGCCGTACCACGACGGTATAAGAGCCCGCCGCCCAGCTCGCAAAGCTATTGTGAAAAGTTGCTTCATCCATATCCCGCCACTTGACGCCGACTACACCGCGACGCCATGGCAAGATGCCGGAATACAGCCATACGCCAATGTCGTCGTAATAAAGATGAAAGCTGCGAATGGAAAACCAGCGGAAGATAATCAATATCATGGCGACTGCCCAGATAATGGTCACCACTTTCCAGATATCGCTTTTCCAGTAGAGAACGGCAGCCAGCAGTGAAGTGACAAGCAATCCACGTATGAACGTAGCCGTGTAGGCAACCCATGATTTGCGGCACAAGGTGATGGCCGTGCTGCTTGTCTGTGTGGAAACATCTTGGTCTTGCTGCATGCGTGTACCGTCACTACTATTCGCGCTCTCGTTGTGGCAGGCGACTCATGTTTCATATTGTCTTATTCCAGCCGGAAATTCCACCCAACACTGGCAACATCATCCGCTTAAGTGCGAACGCGGGCGCGTCATTGCACCTGATTGAGCCGTTGGGTTTTGATGTCAGCGAAAAATCTCTACGCCGTGCGGGACTGGACTATCACCATCTGACGCATATGAAAGTGTGGCCGTCGCTCGATGAGTGTTTCGCAGCAGTACAGCCATCGCGATGGTTTGCGATTTCCACACGCGGCAAGGTGCGTTATGACACGGTCGCTTATCAGCAGGGCGACATGTTTATCTACGGACCCGAGACGCGCGGCTTGCCCATCGAGTTGATCGAGCAATGCGCTGTTGAACATCGCATCCGCATTCCCATGTTGCCGGGCAATCGCAGTCTGAATCTATCCAATGCTGTGGCAGTAGTGACGTACGAGGCATGGCGTCAGCATGGTTTTGTCGAGGGCGCATAGGGAACCTCTGCTTAATTGTTTATTTTCGCCGTAGCGTTGTCAGCTCCGTGCTCCCAAATCAAATTGAAAGGGCTAATGTATTAGCCCGCATCTATTAATTGTGGCACTGCGGTTCTCCGCGCGGCGCCTCCTAGTCACAACAAAAATATCCGAATTAATCAGAGGCTCCCTGGCTGATCAAACGTCATTGCTATTGGCGTTGATTTGGTTGAACATGCCAGTGATTTTGATGCTCAAGAATTTTAAACGGGAGGGTAATCATGGGTGACATACTTGCCAACACGAGCGGCGTATTTATTATCGTCGTTCTGATCTTTATCGCAATGGGCGCTTTCTTTACCGTCGATACGGCACACACAGGCATCGTGCAGCGGCTCGGCAAGTTTTCGCGTATTGCCAGTCCTGGTCTTAACTTCAAGATTCCATTGATTGACACGGTGGTGAAGAAAATCAGCCTGCAAGTGCAGCAACTTGATGTGAAGGTGGAAACCAAAACCAAGGACAATGTGTTCGTGATTATTCCGATCTCTGTGCAATACCAGGTGATTCCAGAAAAAGTTTACGATGCGTTTTATAAACTCTCTGATCCCATCAAGCAGATCGAGTCATTTGTTTACAATGTCATTCTTGGTCATGTGCCCAAGATGACATTGGACCAGACTTTCGAACAGCAGGCGCAGATTGCCATTGATGTGAAAGATAGCCTTGACGAATCCATGCGCGAATTTGGCTATTCAATCGCCAAGTCATTGATCACCGATATTATTCCCGACGACAAGGTGAAGTCGGCGATGAATGACATCAACGCCGCCGCTCGCGAACGTGAAGCCACTGTGTCACGTGCTGAAACCGAAAAGATGCTGCTCGTCAAGAAGGCCGAAGCAGAAGCTGAGTCAAAGAAGTTGCAAGGTGAAGGTATTGCCAATCAGCGCACTGCAATTATCGAAGGTTTACGCGAATCAGTTGAAAGATTTTCCGAGTCTGTTTCAGGCGCAACTGCAAAAGATGCGATGACCATGGTGTTAATGACGCAATACTTCGATACGTTGAAAGAAATTGCCGGTGGCAATCGCAGCAACACCATCATGATGCCGCATACACCTAATGCATTAAATGATTTATTTGCCCAGTTCCGTGATGCAATTATTACGGGCAGCGTGGCTGCGTCGCCTGATCAAGGATCGGTGAAGCGTTAAAGGCGTCAAGCGCGTGGCGAGGTGTTGTGATCTCCATACAAAACCGTCAAAAGAAGGATGCTTTTGCGGGGCTTCCATGGATGGATTCACAGCGATTTTGGATGCAGATCACAATTGCCTCGCCAATAAGTTTTCTACTGGGTAAGACATGAGCAAGCAAGCAGTTGGTGGCGGCCCCAAGAAAGTACTGTATGCGTTAAAGACAGCGCAACGCATTGGCTTGCTGAATACAACCAAAGCCTTGCGATCTCACAACACCTGCAAGGCTTGTGGTCTTGGCATGGGTGGCCAGCGTGGCGGCATGACCAACGAGCTGGATGAG
>DATAHE010000351.1:0-2493 GCA_036263355.1 Steroidobacteraceae bacterium
CTAAGTACTGCTATCGCTCGTTACATTGAAGAAAGCGTAACAGTGGTGCAGCGAATCACGCCCGTACGCAACGAAGATGCGCTGAAGCCATTTCGTGACGTATTCCGAAACCGTTATGGTGAACGCTGGTTGCCATTGATGGAAGTGCTCGACGCCGACAGCGGAATTGGCTTTCCCGTCGGCGCATCTTCCGTCAGTGATGATGCACCACTGCTCGCCGGGTTTCTTCTGGATCGCTCGGAGCCCATTGACTCATCATGGAATCAGCGCGATGTCTATTTGTTGAAACGTTTGCATACTCTGTTGGCAACTCAGCAAACGGAATGGCAGCTTAGCGACGAAGACATGCGCACATTGGATGAAGGCGTCAGCGCCCGACAATGCCCCGATGCCGTCGCCGTAGCCATGACATTGACCGCTGCCGACGAAGCCGCGATTGAGCGTGGCGAATACAAGATTGAGTTCGGTGGATGTTTTGGTCCCCCCGGGGTGCGCATGGCGGGGCGCTTCTGCTATGGCGATGATGAATTAAACGCGTTTACTCAATCCCACTTGCGGCGCGAAGAAGCGTATCGCCCCGATGTAATTTACGCAGAGCTGGTGCATCTGCCACAGGGACGTAGCGGCAATATGATTGTACGACCCGTGCTTCGCGATTATGAAATTCCGTTCCTGGGTCGCTCCGGCGCGGCCATCGACAAGCAAATTGCATTAACCGATTTGCTGGTATCAGTGGTGGAAGATCGCGTCGTTCTCTATTCAAAAACTCATCGCAAGGAAATCGTGCCGCGTTTAACCAGTGCACTGAGTTTTGCAACGACATTGGGTGTCAATCAATTTCTCGGTGCTCTCGACCGTCAGCACATGCAGAACTGGATGGGATGGAGCTGGGGAAAGCTCATCAATGAAAAATATCTTCCCCGAGTGACTTATGATCGCCTGGTGTTATCGAAGGCAGCATGGACGGTGGATGCTGCTGAATTCAAAACCATCATCAATGCCAGTGGCACAGACCGTTTTCGTCTGGCGCAAGCCTGGCGGCAAACACGCAAACTGCCACGCTTCTGTGCACTGGTAGAAAATGAAAATGAAATGCTGCTTGATCTCGACAACATTCTCAGTCTCGACTCGTTCTGTGATCTGGTGAAAAAACGCACTAACTTCAAATTGGAGGAATGCTTTTTATCCGATGAGCACCTTCCGGTACATAGCACAACCTGCGGAGCAACAGACGAGAATAGCCAACTCGCAAGCTATACACACGAAATTGTCGTCCCTTTATTACGAGTTCAAAACGAACAGAACAAGGCACCACGTGCTATTACGCCTGACTTTGGTCACCCCGTTGTTACCGATGCTGCTCCTGGTTCCGAATGGCTGTATTTCAAACTGTATGGTGGCGAAGGCGCCACTGATGCGGTGCTGTGCGAAGCGATAGCCCCCGCCGTTACGGCGCTCAAAGAACTTGGCGCTATCGACAGCTGGTTCTTCATTCGCTATGCCGATCCTGATTCGCACTTGCGAGTGCGTTTGCATGGTGAGCCATCGCGTTTGTGTAGCGAAGCCTTACCTGAGATTCACCAGCGACTCAGTGCCATGGTGGGTGGACAACTGTGGCGCGTTGAGCTGGGTACTTATCAACGTGAGATCGAGCGCTACGGTGGTATTCATGCTATCAATCATGCAGAGCGTTTGTTCGAGGTAGACAGTGATGCCGCATTGGCAATTACCAGCACCTGTCGTGGTGACGAAGGCGCGGTGTATCGCTGGCAACTGGCGCTGGTGGGTGCAGATCGCTGGCTGCGTGATTTTGGTTTTGATATTAATGAACGACGTGCCTTTGCTCGCAGCGCACGTGATGCTTATGCGAAAGAAATGCATGCGGATGGCAAGCAAATACAAGGCTGGTATGCTGAACGATACCGCAAAGAGCGTCCACTTTTGGAACCGCTTATTGCCGCTATGGCCAACATGGACTTTGCCACTGAGCAACCCGACCTCGCACCTGCATTAGTGAGCGGGCTCAATGCATTAATAAAGCGCAGTAGCGACGCAGCACCAACTCTAGCTGAGTTGTACAAACAAGAAACCAACGGTGCTTTAAATCGTTCTCGCCGGGACATTGCACACAGCCTGATTCACATGTATTGCAATCGTGTTCTGCGTTCGGAACAGCGTGTTCAGGAAATGGTGATCTATGAGTTCCTCACTCGCCTCTATGATTCAGAATGGGCGCGTGGTCGTGCAGGCAACGATGTGGCGGCCACCAGACCTCACGCATATAGCAGCAGGTAGTGATGAGTACCGATCATTCCACTCCCGCCGAAACCCCCACTGCTCTATTTCGCAGTGAGGCCATTGACTACTACCGCCGTGACGCCGAGAGCCTGGGTTTCGTCGGTGCAACTACACAGTGGACCAAAATTACGTTGCTGCTATCCGCGTTGTTGATAGCGGCAGCAACGATATTTCTTGCTCTCACAAACATCGCAA
>DATAHE010000352.1:0-4437 GCA_036263355.1 Steroidobacteraceae bacterium
TTTACATGCTTGATCCGGAAGGAATCATCTGCAGCTGGAATCCCGGCGCAGAAAGATTCAAGGGCTATCAAGCGGATGAAATTATTGGCCACCATTTTTCCGAATTTTTTACACCAGAGGAACGTGCCGCGTCAGTACCACAGTATGCGTTGATACAGGCGGCAGAACATGGAAAGTTTGAAAGCGAAGGATGGCGCATGCGCAAGGATGGCAGTCGCTTCTGGGCTTACACCGTGCTGGATGCCATTCGATCTCCAGATGGTGCACTGCTTGGCTATGCCAAGATCACGCGCGATTTGAGTGACCGGCGTAACGTTGAAGTAGCCCTGCGTGATAGTGAGCGTCAGTTTCGCATGCTGGTGGATGGTGTTACCGACTATGCCATCTACATGTTAAGTCCCGATGGCTACATTGTCAGCTGGAATAGCGGCGCTGAACGAATCAAGGGATATAAGAAAGAAGAAGTATTGGGCAGCCATTTTTCCCGCTTCTATACAAGTATTGATCAGGCTGCGGGCGAACCAGACCGCGTGCTGGATACCGCACGTCGTGAAGGCCGCTTTGAAAGTGAGGGGCAGCGCGTGCGATCAGATGGCACGGTGTTCTGGGCTCACGTGATTGTTGATGCGGTTTATGATGAGGCGGGTCAGTTGCTTGGCTTTGCGAAGATCACGCGCGATATCAGTCAGCAACGTGAAGCACGTGAATCACTTCTACAGATGCAAAAGATGGAAGCCATCGGTCACTTAACCGGAGGCATTGCGCATGACTTTAACAATCTTTTGATGGCTATCTTTGCCAGTCTTGAATTGTTGAAGAAACGCATACCCGCGGATCAGAAACAGAGCATCGCCTTGCTCGATAACGCAACTCTCGCGGCTAAACGTGGCGGTGCGTTGACGCAACGCTTGTTGTCATTCGCACGACGTCAAGTTCTTAAACTGGAGTCAGTGGATGTTCAAGCACTCGTCAGGGGAATGGCAGACCTGTTGACGCGATCATTGGGTGAAGCCATGCAGGTGGAAATTCGATTTCCATTGGTGCTCTCCCCTGCCAATTGCGACGCGAATCAACTGGAGCTGGCTCTGCTTAACTTGATGATCAATGCACGCGATGCCATGTCTGCATGCGGTACGATTGTATTGACCGCAAAAGAAGAAACTATCAGCACATCTGAGGCACTCAGACCTGGAAAGTATGTATGCATCTCGGTCATCGATACTGGCGTGGGCATGGATAGAGAAACACTATCGCGTGCGATTGAGCCTTTCTTTACTACCAAGGGTGTCGGTAAAGGAACCGGCCTGGGGCTATCGATGGTAGATGGTATGGCACAACAATGTGGTGGACAGCTGCTGCTGCGTAGTTCGCCCGGAACGGGAACCACGGCGGAGATATGGTTGCCCGTTGCTAATCAGCAGCCGGTGAAAGTAAGCAGGAATATTTCCGAAACGACGCAGCCATCGACAATGCATTCCATGCAGATTCTGGTGGTAGACGACGACCCTCTCGTTCTACGCAATACGATTGCATTGCTGGAGGACGCAGGTCATCAAGTGGCAGGTGCTACCGGCGCAAGCGAAGCATTGCAGGCGCTACAGCATTCCAAGTTCGATCTACTAATCACGGATCACTTGATGCCCATGATGACGGGCGCGCAGTTGATCGAGGAAATTCGTCGCAGGAAGATTTCTTTGCCGGTTCTGATCATGACCGGCTATCGGGAGTTGGCAACCGACACAGTAACGAATGTGTCGCGGCTGATGAAGCCGTTTACTCAGCAGCAGCTACTGGATGCCATTCGATTGGCAATCTAGAATTTACTTGATGGTTTTGCAACTAGGTATTCTGGTTCAATCACTTATAGAAATAACTTAGAAAAGAGATTGCAGTATCTCTGCTGTCTCAGCATCGATGTTCTTGAACTGCATGCCCGCATGCATGCGCCCTGAACCATTGTCTTGACAGTGCCTGACTTCAGCAACGAGCTTTAAATAGGACGGCCCACCAAGATGAGTGAGATCCAGCTCGATGACACATTCCTGACCAGACTCCAACATGTAGGGCACTTCAGCCCGCAATCCGCCAATGGACATGTCCATGGTGTGACCGATCATGGTCAAGTCGCCGGGAAGCGTAATGTCGGCCATGATATGCATGGCGCGTCGGGGAGCAACGCGGCGTTCAGCGCCGCTTTTTGTGGAAGCAGGTTCTGGTTTGATCTGGTTATGAAGAGTCATAGATAGCCCCCTCAAATACAAGAAGCTGAAACCAATATCGACCGTTTCGGCCGATACTTAAGGTAACTGCCTAAGTTCCGTACCAGAACCCGGATTTCCCGAAGTGCTTTGTATAAAAACCGCCAGATCAGCACCCCGGAACCGCGTCACTCAAGGAACACTTCGGTGGCAGGTTCCCTCAAATTGTAATGCGAACTCATCACACGTCCGTACGCACCGGCAGTTCCGATCAACAGAATATCGCCCTCCTTCGTGGGCGGCAAACGACGGTCCAGCCCCAGTTGATCACCGGATTCGCAAATCGGACCAACGATATTGACCGTCAAGGTTGACTGCTCGTCCAGTCGACTGAGATTCACAATCTCGTGATGGGCCCCATACAAAGCCGGACGAATCAGCGAGTTCATACCTGTAGCAATACCCACGTATTGAACTTCACCCTTGCCCTTGCATTGAGTGACAGTAGATAGCAGCACGCCTGCTTCAGCGACCATGTAACGACCGGGCTCCATCCACAATTGGAACTGTGAATACTGTTTACGGAATTCATCAAGACGTGCTTTTAATGCATCAATATTGAATTCTGGTTGCTGAGTTTTTTCTGGCACACCCAGTCCGCCGCCGATATCCAGAATCTGTACCTGCTTGAAGCGCGCAGCAAGTGATGCCAGTGTGTTGGCTACTTCGTACCAGTTTTCGACATTGAATACACCGCTACCCGTATGTGCCTGCAGGCCAACAACTTTGATCTGGTATTTATCCACCAGCGATAACAGCTCGTCGAAGTCAGATAACGGAATGCCAAACTTGGAATGCGCACCTGCTGTCTTTACATGCGAGTGATGACCACGACCATAACCGGTATCCACGCGCAACAACACTTCCTTGTTGCGGAATATCTCAGGCCAGTTTTGCAGTATGTACAGATTGTCGAGCGTTACCCATACGCCTTTCGACAAGGCATATTCATATTCAGCGCGTGGCGCGAAGTTCGGTGTGAACAACACGCGCTTGTGATCAATGCCCGTTACCGCGTCAAATACGTAATCCAGTTCATCGCGTGATACGCATTCGATGCCCAATCCATTGCTGACGAACAACCTGATAATGTCGGCATGCCAATTGGCCTTCATTGCGTAGAAGACCTGGTTAACCCCAAGCTGTTTCATCAAGCTAATCTGTCGTAACAAAGTTTCGCGATCATAGACATACGCAGAACCATGTTCCTTTGCGATGGACACCAGCTGATTACGTTTAGCCTGCCACCACAGTTTGCGTTCAATGATCTCTTCAGGTGTGTTGTACAACTGTTCCCAGGTTGGGCCGAGAATGTGTGCGTTCGGATTGTCGTGAATAGTGATTTCATGCAAGCGTGCAACCAGTCGATCACCCTGCTCTTCATCCACCACAAAGGTCACATTCAAGTCATTTGCAGCTTGCGTCACGAGATAAATTTTTTGCTCTTCGAACAATTCCAGCGCATCGCCCAGCTTGTGCAGAATGCCGCGAATACTCTTGCCAACCAGACTGACTGCGGCACACGGACCAAAGACTTCGACGCGGCATAATTGACCTAGGTCATTGACCAGTTCATCCAGTGCTTGTTGATGTAAAGCGTTCGCTGCTGGATCCAGCGATACCGTCACATTCGTTTCAGAAGTAGAAACCAGATCAACGGACATGCCGTGATGCTTGAACACTTGAAAAGCATCGGCGAGGAAGCCAACGGAATGCCACATGCCAACGGTTTCCATCGAAACCAGCGTAATGCCTTTTTTTACGGTGACGGCTTTAACGTGCGCATCTGCATCGCCGCCCTGTGCCGTGATTACGGTACCCTCGAGATCCGGTGTCTGCGTTGCATACACATATAAAGGAATGCCGAAATGCTTCACCGGCATGATGCAACGTGGATGCAATACTTTTGCACCAGCGCTGGCGATTTCCTGTGCTTCATCATATTCCAGTGCGCGCAATAGACGCGCGGTGGGCACCGAACGCGGATTGGCACTGAACATGCCTGGCACATCCGTCCAGATTTCAAGGCGACGTGCCAATAATTTCGCTGCGAAGTAGCTGCCAGATGTGTCGGAGCCACCGCGACCCAGCAGTACCGTATCTCCCGCATCATCACTCGCGATAAATCCCTGCGTGATATGCACATCGTGCGACTTGTTCAACCATTCTGATTGCAGAG
>DATAHE010000353.1:0-3213 GCA_036263355.1 Steroidobacteraceae bacterium
TGTTAAAAGATCGATAATCGCGCTTGCTGGAATGCTGGCGTTGAATTCATCCGTTAGTAACGCCGCATGCAATGGTTACGTTGGTATTACTTTTGATGATGGCCCAACATCCAACACCACAACACTGATCAATCTATTGAAGCAGAATAGCCTGACGCCAGTCACCTGGTTCAACTGGGGGCAGCGTGTGGCCAGCAATCCGTCATTGATTCCACAAGAGCTGACGGTAGGAGAAGTACAGAACCACAGCTATACACATCCACACATGGCCGGCTATTCGTACCAGCAAGTCAGCAGTGAATTGAGTCAGGCGAACCAGGCTATTCAAAATGCTGGCGCGCCGAAGCCAAAACTTTATCGCGCACCTTACGGAGAGTTGAATTCTACAATTCGTCAGGCAGCGAAAGACTTGGGTCTGTTTGCAATGACATGGGATGTTGATTCTGGTGACTGGAATGGTGCGAGCACAGCATCGATTGTCAATGCAAATAACCAGCTGCAAAACGGTCAGGTCATATTGATGCATGATGGCTATGCCAACACTAACAATGCTATTTCACAGATCGCAGCCAATCTGCGTGCAAAGAATCTTTGCCCCGGGCGAATTGATCCGGCAACGGGTAAAGCGGTGGCGCCTAGTGGTGGATCTAGCTCCAGCAGCTCATCGAGTTCCGGTGGTGGCGGTTCTGGAACAATTACTGTGCGTGCACGTGGCGTCAGTGGGCAGGAGCAGATACAGCTGTTGGTTAGTAACTCGGTGGTTGCTACGTGGACTTTAACCACCAGCTATCAGAACTACACGGTGAACAATTCGGCAACAACTGGCATCCTGGTTAAATTCATCAATGATGCTTCCGGCCGCGACGTACAAGTCGATTATATTATTGCCGGCGGTCAAACCAAGCAGGCGGAAGACCAAAGCTATAACACTGGTGTTTACCAAAATGGCGCTTGTGGCGGCGGCAATGGCCACAGTGAATGGCTAAATTGCAACGGTGCGATTGGGTTCTGATCTTGTCTACTGGAGATAGCGGCGGACGCATTGTGTCCGCCGTGCAGTTGCTTCGAAAGACATCAAGACATGAGCTGAGTACAGATAACACTATGGCACGTCACGATCAACGACATAGTTCAATAATAGTAATTTGGCATTCAAGTATTCAGTAATGTGTCGCCGCTCCTCATGCAATGCGTTGTCTTGCTGCGTCCACGCGATAATCATCATGACAGGCAGGCGCTGTTCTTCTGCGTAAAGCTCACGTATCCATTGATATAGAGGCCGAAGTTGAGGCTTCTTGATCCACCAAGGCGTTTCAGCAGGCTCCCACAGTCTGGCCTGGGATATATGTTGTAAGTAACGTCGGTCGGGGCGGGTGCTTTGTCCCACATATCTTACCTGCCGAATATCTCTCGGGTCCGCCAGGGTATAGATGGCTACCTCAGCAGGCTCAGCATCTGAGCAATCAAGCAAAAGGCTGTTGAAGTTCGCGCGAATGCGACGGGTAAGCTGCTCTCTGGATGTCGTAGGTGATGACGTCATGTAAATAGAATAGATCTTCGTTCGCAAGCTGCCTACTCACTTTGCAAGCTGTCCGACTCGTCTCACAGCCGGAGTTGATGTCTTCTACTTCATGGGCGACTGTGCATCAGACACATTGATGTAAAGCTCATTGATGCAAGCATAGACAACGGTGGAATCGCAATGAATGAACTCGATCCGGTAGCAGGCCAATGGTACGTTCGACCCGACGGTCTCAAGTTTGAAGTCATCGATATCGACGACGATGGACTAATTGAAGTTCAGAATCAGGATGGCACATTGGACGAAATCGATATTGAAGACTGGCCGAAGATCAATCTGGAACTCACCACACAATCTGAAGATGCCACTGCATCTTTTGACAACGTCCCGTTTCCTGACGAGGCGGATGGCGGAGATCCGGTGGAGATTGAGTCCGTGACCTTTGGACCGCAGCGTGTTGCCATTGAAGAAATTACTTCCAATGATATCGTCGATGACGAAAGCGTTGACGAGAATGAACGCGTCAAGATCAATGAGCAATTTTGACTAAGCAACGCCTTGGCACAAAAAGCATCCACGTTGATAGATCATCCGAGAAATATTCGTTCCAATGGAGTTGTCTATGTATCGGATGAACAGCCCGGGTTCCGACGCCTCCGTAAAGGATCGCGATTCTACTATTTGAACCGCAGCGGGAAGCAGTTACGCAATAAACAGCATCTGGAGAGAATACGAAAGCTGGCAATTCCGCCCGCATATAATGATGTGTGGATATGCGCAAACCCCCATGGGCATATACAGGCCACCGGGCGTGATGCGCGCGGTCGCAAGCAATACCGATATCACACCGATTGGCGCACTACTCGTGATGCGGCGAAATTCGACCGAATGGTGGATTTTGGTCTGGCACTACCGCGTCTGAGAAAGCGTCTACAGCAAGTGCTGCGTCAAAAGCAATTCTCGCGTGACAAAGTGGTGGCTGTGGTGATCACGTTACTGGATCGTACGCGCGTACGCATTGGCAACGAGGAATATGCGCGGAGTAACAAGAGCTTTGGACTGACAACCCTACGCAACCGGCACGTAAAATTTATTCATCATAACCAAGTCCTGTTGCACTTCCGCGGCAAAGGCGGCATCGATCATGAGGTGAGTATTAACGACCGAAGGCTAGTGAAGATCGTTCGCCAGCTTCAGGAACTGCCAGGTCAGTATCTATTTCAGTATGTCGATGAAAACGGGGAGTGTCATCGCATCGACTCCACAATGGTGAATGACTATCTACACTCTGTAATGGGGCATGACTTTACTGCAAAGGATTTCAGAACATGGAATGCAACAGTGCGAGCCATAGAGCTACTCGCCACAACAACGCTGCCGGATCCACCGACTGAGCATGCCTGCAAAGCCTGCATCAATGCCATTGTCAAACAAGTTGCACAAGATCTTCGTAACACGCCTGCTGTCTGCCGGAAGTCTTATATCAATCCCGGTGTTTTCACCGCATGGCGAGACGGGCGCTTTGCTGCCTTAACTGGGGATCAATCAGATAGGCGTGGTGTAGAAAAGAACGCATTGCACTTGCTCAAGTCGCTGGCAAAGCACACACCACATGTTACTGCACGTCATCGTCAAGGGGAGGTAGTCATGGATCGATCCATTAGGTCCATTCCCGGTCCATGAGTAGAGCA
>DATAHE010000354.1:0-5292 GCA_036263355.1 Steroidobacteraceae bacterium
TTGCGATCATGTCGAAATCCGAACCCTCTCACTCCAGACAACTGCTTGCTGCACACGGCGAACTGGTCATGCGCCTTGTGTCAGGCTGCAAGGGAGTGAATATTCTTTCGACATCCGGCGCGGTCCTCTGGCAATCCATCAATGCGCCTGAATTGGACGATGCTGAGGAACTGATTGAGCGCACACTGGAACAAAAGAAGCGCGTCAAATTCGCCGTGGGCAGTTCCATTGTTCATCTGTTACCTTTGATCCACAAAGACAAATCTGTCGGCGTTCTGGCGGTATGCGTAGCGAACACGAACGAAGTAACGCATAGCTCATCTACCATCGCAGAATCACTGAAGCCGGTTCTCGCCTTACTGACTAACGAACTGCAATCGCAGCCTTCAACAAAACGTGCAAAAGAATTAACGGAGCGCACACAGGAACTGGAATGGCTATTCAGAACCACCGCCAATGTACATCTCGACCAAAGTGATGATAGCGCGGTAACACAGTTACTTGCCGCTGCCGCAGAACGAATGGGTGCAGTGTTTTCCGCCATGTCGATTCCCGAAAAACGATTGGAGCTGACTTACGCAAGCGATGATGATCAAGAAGCGATGAAATCTGCGTACGCAAAACTGCAGCCGCACTTGATGAAGTATGTGCAACGACAGAGCAAACCTTTGTTGTTGAACAAGCCACCGGCGAATCTCAGTGAAGGCATTCACTGCAAGATGCTTGCGCTGCCATTATCGAATCAATCCGGCAAAGTCGTTGGCCTGCTGGTATTTGCAAAATCATCGCGCGCTGCGGATTTTGGGCGTCGCGAACACTATCTTGGTCGACACGTTGCACGTCAGATCAGTGCCTCGCTGGATACTCAATATGATCTGGCAACCGGACTCTACAACCGTGCCGCGTTTGAACAACAGGTAAGTCAACAACTGAAGCTTGACGCAAATGCATCGCATGCGCTGGTCTATATAGACGTACATGAAATGCGCATGATCAATGAAGCCTTTGGCTACGATGCAGGTGATGAAGCTATCGTGCGTGTTGCAAGCTTGTTATCAACGCCATTTCTTCCCAGCGATGCAATGGCCGCACGTGTCTCCGGTGATCGCTTCGTTGCGTTTTTGCCGAATCACGACGCGATGACGGCGCAAGACCTGACCATTGCGTTGCAAAGAGAAGCCGAGCGCATTGTGATGGGCGAAGGTGATCAACGCATGAAGTTATCGCTGAGCTGTGGTGTCGCCAAGTTTGCCAGCAACGATCATACCGTATCGCGGGTAATGGCAGCAGCAGAACTCGCGTGCAAAACCGCTAAAGATCGTGGGCGTAATCGCTGCGAAATCTATCTTGATATCGATCAAAGCATGATGAAGCGTCGCGGCGATATCACTGGACTTGCACGTCTGCGCAATGCGCTGGATAACAACCTGCTTTGCATGTATGCGCAGAAGATTGCGCCAATGCATGATATCCATCGTGTGGCCGGTGTGGAGTGCCTTGTCAGAATGCTGGACGAAGATGGCTCAGTTATCTCACCCAGCGTATTCATGTCCGTCGCGCAACGTTATCAGTTGTTGCAGGAAGTTGATGCATGGGTGATTCAAAACACGCTGAAACAACTGCAATCCTACGTCGCACAACTGCGCTACTCTGATTTGTATGTATCCATCAATATCTCTGGCCAGTCGCTCGGCGACGCTGGCTTTCTCGATCAAGTAGCAGGATGGATAAGGCAATCGCGCGTTCCGCCAGGATCAATCACTTTTGAAATTACTGAGACCGCAGCAGTGTCCAACCTCGCAGAAGCTGACCATTTGATGCAAAACCTGCGGCAAATGGGTTGCCGGTTTGCACTGGATGACTTCGGCACTGGCGTTAATTCACTTTCATATTTGAAATCACTGAATGTGCAGCGCGTGAAGATCGATGGCAGCTTTGTTCGCGATCTTGCAACCAACACGCGCTCAGAAGCGATGGTGCGTGCCGTGGTACAAATGGCCAAAGGACTGGAGATGGATTGCGTCGCCGAGTTCGTAGCCACGAACGATATTTACAAAAAGCTGGTGATGCTGGGTGTTGATTACGTTCAGGGTTACTACATTCACGAACCCGAACCCTTACAGGTTGTGTTGAACAACTTCCGTAATGAAGAATCGCAACGTATACGGCGCGTTAGCTTTGGGACGTGATGTCTACACAACCGAGGCATTGGAGTGTCCATAAATTGCGAATAGACGACTCAAGCATCGCCTATGCGCAACGTTAAGACTCTCTTGAACTCAACGCGAACAAACCCTGCCGCAAGCCAACGAGCAGAAGAATCCTTCGACGAGCTCAGGGCGAACGGACCAAACTATTCCGTTCATGGTGAGCCTGTCGAACCATTCATTAACTCACTCCAGATAACTCACTGGACAGGTCGAAGGAGACCGCCACGAAATCGGAGGCTCATCAATTAAATCCACGCTTGCGCATCAACGCCTGCACATCCGCATCACGACCACGGAAAGCACGGTAAGCCACATCCGGCTCCTGCTGATTGCCCGCACTGAACACGTGCTCACGCAATCGCGTAGCGAGCACTTGATCAAATACATCACCACTTTCAACGAATGCTTCCCACGCATCGGCCACCAGCGTATCCGCCCACAGATAACTGTAATAGCCTGCTGCATAACCGTCACCAGAAAATACATGTCCGAAATGCGGAATACGATGGCGCATCACCACTTCTAAAGGCATGCCCAATGAGTGCAATGTTTCGTGTTCAAACTTTGCAACATCAATGGCATCGTTATCGGCCAAATGCAGCTCCATATCCACCAACGCACTGGCAAGAAACTCGAGCGTTGCAAAGCCCTGATTGAAATTACGTGCCTGCTTGATCTTGTCCACCAACGCCTGCGGAATAGGTTCACCTGTTTGATAGTGCAAGGCAAAGCGATTCAGAACTTCGGGCGTTAATAACCAGTGCTCCAGCAACTGCGAAGGAAACTCCACAAAGTCACGAGTAACAGAAGTACCCGACATGGTTGGATATTTCACATTCGACAATAGGCCATGCAAGGCGTGTCCAAACTCATGGAACAAGGTCACCGCATCATCCCAATTGATCAACACCGGCTCGCCAGCCTTGCCTTTGATGAAGTTCGAATTGTTGGAAACAATTGCGCTGACATTACCAGCAAAACCTTCCTGTCGGCGATATTCGCTCATCCATGCGCCAGATTGTTTGCCACGACGCGCATAAGGATCGAAGTACCAAAGACCAACGTGCTTACCTTGCTCATTTCTAACTTCGTATACCGTTACATCAGGGTGATAGACAGGCACATCCTTAACGCAGCGAAACTGCAAACCAAATAACTTGTCGGCAACGTAGAACATGCCTTCACGCAACTTATCCAGTTGCAAATAAGGCTTCAGCGCATTTGCATCCAGATCGTAACGCGCCTTGCGAACTTGTTCTGCGTAGTAACGATAATCCCATGCTTCGATTTTGATTCCATCTTTATCAGCTAGCTGCTGCATGTCGGCAACTTCTTGTTGTACACGCTGCACTGCTGGTTGCCAAATCGAGCGCATCAACTGCACTGCTTTATCAGGATGCTTCGCCATCGTGTCTTCGAGCTGCCAGTGCGCAAAGGTTTCGTGGCCAAGCAGCTTGGCTCTTTCCTTGCGCAATTTCAGTATTTGACTGGCGATTGTTTTGTTATCTGTCGCGCCATGATCACCGCGCGATACAAAGTTTCGCCACACCTGTTCACGCAACTCACGACGTATTGAATAAGTGAGGAATGGTTCGACACTCGAACGCGTATTGGCAATCACCCACTTGCCCTTTAATCCACGTGCAACTGCTTCAGCGGCAGCGGCATCACGCTCTGCAGGTGGAAGACCATCAAGCTGGTCACTTCTGTCCAACACCAGCTGCACATCATTTTCATCTTTCAATACATTCTGGCTGAACTCTGTATATAAAGAGGCTAGGCGTTGATTGATGTCCGACAGTTTCTGCTTTGCGGCATCGTCCAGCTGCGCACCAGTACGGGCAAAATTTTGATGGTGCAGCCAGCACAGACGCTTTTGTTCCGCTGTCAGGTTGGCGCTATCGCGCCGTTCATACACACTGCGGATACGTGCGAACAATGCTGCGTTCTGCGTAATCGCGTCATGAAACGCAGCCATTTTCGGCTCCATATCGCGTTCCACTGCCTGCATGGCATCGTCACTCATCGTGGAGCTGTAAACGTGATAGATAGTGATAACGCGATCCAGTGAACGGCCAGAATTTTCAAACGCTTCAATAGTGTTGGCGAATGTCGGTGGCTGCGGGTTGTTAGCAATTATCTGCAATTCCGCCAGCTGTTCATCCATGGCGGTTTGCAATGCCACCGAAAGCGCGCCGACCGAAACGCGATCAAAAGGCGGAATGCCGCCATAAGGACCCTTCCAGGTATTAAGCAATGTGCGAGTATTGATTGTGAGTGTCATCGTAGTTTTCTGATGCGGCATGAAGGAACAGGCCGCAAGTAGATGCTGAAGTTATACCACAACGTCATGCATTCCAGAGCGGCGACAGGGCACCAAAACTTTTCAGTGTGAACTGGCAATCAGAAAACAGGCATGACTACCTGCTTCGACTTTCTGCGTTACAGGAATGACGACCGCACGTTATACATATAACATCCTGATAACGACTCCGCGGCAGATAGCGCGCAAGAGGATTCACGATTCATCATGAATAGCAACGTTACCTGGTTTGGGCATCCTCGCGGACTGGCAACGCTTTTCTTTACAGAAATGTGGGAAAGGTTTTCGTACTACGGCATGCGAGCCATATTGATATTGGCATTGACCGATGCCGTCGTTCACGGCGGCATGGGTTTGGATGATCGCGGCGCAACAGCGATCTATGGTTTATACACCAGTGGTATCTATGTACTTTCACTTGCAGGTGGCTGGCTCGCTGACCGTATCCTTGGGCAGCAGCGTGCCACATACATTGGCGGAGTGATCATCGCACTCGGTCACTTCACCATGGCGGCGCCATATGTAGTGACCTTCTACCTGGGAATGTTGCTGATTGTAATTGGCAGCGGCTTATTCAAGCCCGCCATCAGCACCATGGTAGGAATGCTTTATAGCGATGACACGGCAGCGAGGCGCGACGCCGGGTACTCAATTTTCTACATGGGTATTAATTTCGGTGCCTTTATTGGACAAATCATATGCGGCTATTCGGGTGAACGACTTGGCTGGCACTATGGATTTGGTGCAGCTGGTGTGTTC
>DATAHE010000355.1:0-4178 GCA_036263355.1 Steroidobacteraceae bacterium
AAATCACGGCATTGCAGAACATACCTGTGATTAGCTGGCTGCTACTTAAAGGTAAATGTGCGAACTGCAAAGCATTAATCTCCGTACGTTATCCAATCGTCGAGGCTTTTACTGCCCTGCTTTCAGTCGCGGTTGCTTTAAAATTCGGGTTCACGCTGCAAACCGCCGCCGTATTACTTCTGACATGGTGCTTAATTGCGTTGAGCTTGATTGATCTGGACCATCAAATATTACCGGATCAGATCACATTACCTTTGATGTGGCTTGGCCTGCTCTTAAGTGCGCTGAACAGCTCAGTGCTTTCTGTAACGATGTACGATGCGATACTAGGCGCGGCGTTTGGCTATTTAAGTCTGTGGCTTGTCTATCATGCGTATAAAGCAATAACGGGCAAGGAAGGTATGGGTTATGGTGATTTCAAATTGTTAGCAGCACTCGGCGCGTGGATGGGCTGGAAAATGTTGCCCGTGATTATTTTGTTCTCGTCGTTCACAGGTGCGGTGATCGGTATTAGTTTGATCGTTTTCAAAGGCAGGGATCACAACATCCCTATCCCTTTCGGGCCGTATCTCGCTGCGGCAGGCTGGATTGCCATGCTGTGGGGAAATGATATTGTCGGCGCGTATCTGGGAATGCTGCATATCGCTAAATAGCCCTTAAGCCGTGGCTGCTAACATTCCCAAAGTTGTTCTCACGGGTGGCATCGCCAGCGGCAAGAGCACCGTTGCTGCGGAGTTCGCAAAGCTCGGCGTGCCGGTTATAGATACGGATGAAATCTCACGCGTCGTTGTTCAGCCCGGCCGACCAGGACTGCGCCACATCGTTGAGCAATTCGGTAGAGAGATTCTCAATGCCGACGGCACCCTCAATCGCAAGAAACTCCGTGAGCTTGTCTTCAATGATCCTGCAAAACGACAAGCACTGGAAAAGATATTGCACCCAGCCATCAGGGTTGAACAATTACGTCTCGCAGAGTCAGTCGGAGGCCCATACCAGATACACGTGGTTCCTCTGCTTGCAGAAACTGCCAACAGGCATTTATATGATCGAGTGCTATTAGTGGATTGCCCGCGAGAAGAGCAACTTCAGCGCTTGCTGGCACGTGATGGCGTTACTAAAGACCTGGCAGAGTCGATGCTGGCCGCACAGGCAACTCGCGAGCATCGGCTGTCGTTGGCTGATGATGTAATCGACAATAGCGGCGACCCGTCGCTATTACCCGCTCAAGTAACAAGGCTCCACGAACGATATTTAAAAGAGTTGGCCAAGCGGCCCTAAGTGCTTCAAAATAGGACGATGGACTCGACTCCGACAGATACTGCTGAACAGTCGTCAACGGTTACTTTTGAGCAACCGTTGAACGAGCGCATGCGCACGTATCTGCGGCTTGAATTTCTGTATCGCCAGACAGTCTTTCACCAGACACATGATGACTATTGGGCCAGCCGCGCTGCAATGTCATCCATACTGGAAATTCTTGCCATCACCGCACGCGGCGACGCCCGAGCCGATGCATTGAAGGAACTTGAAAGGCAGCTTGCGGTGCTGAATGAATTCCGCACACGTGATGGCGTCGATAGTGACCGGCTACAAGACATCATGAGCCAGTTGGCCGAACACCGTAACGCGTTGAATAGTGCGGGTGGTGCCTTCATGCAAAATCTGCGTGATTCGGATTTTCTTAACGCGGTTCGTTTACGCAGCGCCATCCCTGGTGGAACCTGCGAATTTGATTTGCGCGATTATTTTCACTGGCTGAATCAGCCCTTCGAAATTCGCAAAGCAGATTTCAGCGAGTGGATGTCTTCTATCAGCATTCTTTGCGAAGCAGTCATCACTCTGCTCTGGGTCACACGACAGAATTCGCGGCCCCAGATACAAGTCGCCACTGCCGGACATTTTCAGTTGAATCTGGATCGCGATTCACACTGCCAGTTGTTACGAATCGCCTTGCCAACCGATACGAAGTTATTTCCCGAAATTAGCGGCAGCCACTATCGCTGCAGTATTAGCTTTATGGAATGGAACGGCGTCAGTGCGCGCTCGACACAAACGTCGAAGGATGTGCAGTTCCAACTCACGACCTGCGTGTAAGGCTTAGCAATGACGCTGGTGACATGCCCCACGTGCAAGCGCTCCATCGAATGGTCGGTCGATAACAAGTGGCGTCCGTTTTGTTGCGAGCGCTGCAAGCTGATTGATCTCGGCGCATGGGCCTCAGAGAAACATGCCATCGCCGGAGACAACAACATCAATACCGAAATCAATCCAGATATGGATACATCAAGTAACTCTTGATGAGCATCGCGCCTGTAATGCCTTCACCAGTGGTTCATCAGCAGGCAGCATCCCGACTTGATGCAGGGTGTCGATAGCAACCCATTTAATTGCTTGCCCTTCGTTAGAAGCGGGAATCCCTTCGTAGTGAGTTACTGCCCACAGCTCAAGCAGTATGCGACGATCAGGATAGTTGTGAGCGCATTTATCAACGAGCTCGGCAGAATGCACATCAACGTTCAATTCTTCCTTAAGCTCGCGCTTCAAACCGGCAAGCGACTCTTCACCTGAATCGAGCTTGCCACCTGGAAATTCCCAACCACCTGCCATGTGTTTGCCAGGCGGTCGTTGTGCGATTAACACGTGTCCGCTACTACACAACGCTCCGGCAACAACATGGATGTAACGCGGATCGCTCACAAGCAACAAAAATTACGCGTCGATGTTGCCGTGACAATGTTTGTACTTCTTACCCGAACCACATGGACATGGATCGTTGCGACCCACACCGTCGCTGGATGCAATCGCCGCAACACGTTCACCATCTTCAAGTGCGCCGTGACAATTCTTGAACTTCTTGCCCGAGCCACATGGACAGAGCTCATTGCGGCCAAGCTTACGGCCTTGACGAATGAATGGCTCCGCTGGTTGCTCTGGTTCAGCCGGTTGCACCTGTGGCGCAATAAGTGACTCAGGTGCAGCATGGCGCGTTTGCAACGCCTGTTCAAGGCGACGCTGCCGCTCCTCTTCTTGAGCCTGAATTTCTGCTTCGCTACGGACCTGTACGCGCGATAGCAACGACACCGTGTCATGCTTGATGCGATCCAGCATCGAACTGAATAGCTCAAATGCCTCGCGCTTGTATTCCTGCTTGGGATTTTTCTGCGCGTAGCTGCGCAGATGAATACCCTGTCGTAGATAGTCCATTGCAGCGAGATGCTCGCGCCAGTGTGAGTCAAGCGCCTGCATCATGATGGTCTTCTCAAGATGACGCATTACCGGCTCGCCATAGGTAACGACTTTTACCTGATACGCCTCAGTGACTGAGTTGTTTACAAACTCGGCAACGTCTTCAGACGTTGGCGCTTTTTGTTGAGACAACCAGGTTTTCAGATCAATCTGAACTGCGAAGTCCTGGCCAATCTGCTTGGCAAGGCCATCAAGATCCCATTGATCATCGAGACTTTGTTGCGGCACATAACGATCAACGATGCCTGTAATCACTTCTTCGCGAATGCCGGCAACTGCATCGGACAAATCATCCGCCGCCATGATCTCGGAACGCTGATGATAGATAACCTTACGCTGATCATTCGCTACGTCATCATACTCAAGCAGATTTTTACGTGCGTCAAAGTTATGTGCTTCGACTTTACGTTGCGCACGTTCAATCTGCCGACTTAACAAGCGGCTTTCGATTACTTCACCTTCGCGCATACCAGCAGTCTGCAGCCAGCGCTTGGTGCGCTCAGGATCACCGAAGATACGCATCAAGTTGTCTTCGATTGAAAGATAGAAACGACTTGAACCTGGGTCGCCTTGACGACCTGATCGACCACGCAGTTGATTGTCAATGCGTCGCGACTCATGCCGCTCAGTACCAACGATGTGCAAGCCGCCTGCAGCCAGCACTTCGTCGTGACGTTTCTGCCACTCAGCACGTGTCTTCGCTTTCAATTCTTCATCGACTTCGCCATTTTCATCGGCGAGCGCATGTAGTTCCACTTCCAGACTGCCGCCCAGCACGATGTCAGTACCGCGACCTGCCATGTTTGTTGCAATCGTTACCGCGCCAGGACGGCCTGCCTGTGCAACAATCATCGCTTCGCGTTCATGTTGTTTGGCATTCAGTACTTCGTGCGCAATGCCATGTTGTTTAAGGAAGTTTGACAGCGATTCAG
>DATAHE010000356.1:0-1851 GCA_036263355.1 Steroidobacteraceae bacterium
CGTGCAGAAGAAAGAAGATGGTCGCTTTGATGTATCAACCAGTGCTGGCACGCGTTTCGATGCTGGCGTAGTGATTATTGCTGGCGGCGTTGGTGCGTTTGAATCACGCAAGGTGCCCGTGCCCAATGCAGAAAAATATGATGGCGGCCAGATTCAATATCGTGTGAAAGATCCGAAGTCTTTCGCTGGCAAAGATGTGGTGGTGCTGGGTGGTGGTGACTCTGCGCTCGATTGGGCAGTGGTGCTTGCCGATCATGCTAATAGCGTTGTTCTGGTTCATCGTCGTCCAGAGTTCCGCGGCGCACTGGCGACGGTACAAAAACTCGAAGCTCTGCGTGATGAACATCGCGCCGACATTCTGATTGGCAATGTAAAAGAACTGGTTGAAGACGGCGATACCTTGAAAGGCATTCGCGTGCAATGTGCCGACGGTGTTACGCGCGTTGTCGATGCTGATCAATTGCTGGTGTTCTACGGCTTGCATCCAAAGCTGGGGCCCATTGCTGAATGGGGTTTGGATATCAACAAGCGACAGATCACGGTCGACACCGAAAAATTCCAGACCAACATTCCGGGTATCTATGCTGTTGGTGATATCAACACCTATCCCGGGAAGAAGAAGCTGATTCTCTCGGGCTTTCATGAAGCAGCCCTTGCGGCCTTCGCCATCAAGGAACAACTGGAACCAGGCAAGAAAGTATTCCTGCAATACACGACAACCAGCCCGATCATGCACAAGCGATTGGGTGTAGCAACAGCTGAAGAAGAAGCGCATCTTCAGAACAAGTAATACAAGATTCACTACGAATTATCACGGCACCCCAAGTAGCTTGGGGCGCCGTGATGCTATTGAGTCATTGTTATTCGTTAACACGGAATGCTGCTGATATAGTGCGCAGGCAAAACAGCCTCTAATAACGATACCCAACGGGGAATATCATGCACTCAGCAATAAAACTCATTGCCTCTATCGCGCTTGCTCTAATTTCATCACTGACGCTTGCTGCCACTGCGGTTGAAACACATGGCGCACTCAGCGTAAGAGGCAGCCAGATTGTCGACGCGCAAGGCAAGCCGCTATCACTCGCAGGCCCAAGCCTTTTCTGGAGTAACACCGGATGGGAAGGTAACGAAGGCCGTTACTACAATGCCGAGGTGGTTGCTTATGTGCAGAAGAACTGGAATGCCGGAATTATCCGCGTCGCCATTGGTGGCACTTCACCAGGTGGCTACATCGAATTGCCGGATGAAAACATGCAACGTGCGGAACGCGTGATTGAGGCCGCTATCGCACAAGGTATGTATGTCATCGTTGACTGGCATTCGCATGAAGCGGAGACACATCCCGAACTTGCCATCAAGTTCTTTGAAGCCATTGCAACCAAGTATGGCAAGAGCCCTAACATCATTTACGAGATCTATAACGAGCCGCTGGGCAAGACCGACTGGTCAACCCTTGTCAAACCGTACGCAGAAAAAGTCATTCCAAAGATTCGCGCCATTGATCCCGACAATTTGATTGTTGTAGGCACGCAAACCTGGTCACAGGATGTCGACAAGGCGGCGAAGGATCCAGTTAAGGGTTTTAAAAATATTGCTTATACCTTGCACTTTTATGCAGGCACACATAAAGAACCACTGCGCAAGAAAGCTGAATACGCAATGAAGCATGGCATTGCATTGATGGTCACCGAATGGGGCGGCGTCAACGCCAATGGCGATGGCGCCGTAGATAAAGAAGAAACTGAACGCTGGCTTCAGTTCATGCGCAAACATCATCTAACGCATTGCAACTGGGCGCTAAGCGACAAGAAGGAAGGCGCTTCGCACTTGAAGAATGGCACTGCACCG
>DATAHE010000357.1:0-2307 GCA_036263355.1 Steroidobacteraceae bacterium
GTCGCCAAGACCCAGTGTAGTGAAACACACGGCAGAGAAGTAAATGCTATCAAGCAGGCCAATAGGATAAGCAGCGACCAACGCACCGTGACCTTCGCCAGAAATAAGCGCAAAGAAAGTCAAACCAAAGATCCAGATTTCGACAACGTGGGTAAACAGGATGGCGAAGATCAATACCAGAATGCGCGACCGAGGGCGCAGCTCAACTCTCTTTAGCCATGTGGTCAATGTGCTGAGCACTTCGTAATGCACAACGACACATACGATCACGGCAAAGATGGACAGCAACACCACTACCGATCTGCTTTGCAATGTTTCGGCAGCAAGTGTGGGCAGAAGTTTTACTGTTTCATTCATGGATCAGCCGGCTGGGGTCATTACCCTGGACCATCTGTCCGGGTACATAGAGAATGGTTGAGCAGGCGTGCCGAAGAGTAACCAAAATAATGGCCGTCATCCAGATGAATGACGGCCACTCCATCAACAGGAGTTAGTATTAAACCAGGCTGACGGATTTGCCAGTACGCAATGCCTCGTATATTTTCGTCATGATCCGTACGTCACGTAAACCCATATCGCCTGGAACGATGGTGGGCTTGTTATTCATAATACATTGAGCGAAATCATCAATCTCTTTGGCGAAGTGATCGACATGTTCGAACTGCAACGGCTTATTGTCACTGCGAAAGCCACGAATGCCGCCATAGTAATAGCCATGCTCAAGACCAAAGTATCCTTTGTCGCAATACACATTAAAGCCAGCATTGTCGTACACATTGAATGACGCAGCGCAATTAGCCAGCACGCCACTGGGGAACTTCAGCTGGAAGGCAACCGTTTCTTCAACTTCGTTAAATCGCTGCGGATCGGTCTTAACTTCGACGGCGGAAGCAGAGATAGGCTCTTCACCCGTCAGATACATGGTGGACTGCAATGCATAGATGCCGACGTCGGTTAGACAACCGCCACCATATTCTTTATGCAGACGATACTGACTCTGGTCGCCACCCAACTTGATGCCGAAGCCTGCATTGATCAGCTTCAGATTGCCAAATTCTTTTTCACGTGCAATGCGCATGCATTCCAGATGATGTGCTTCGAACTGGCAGCGATAAGCAATGCCGAGCATGCGATTCGCCTGCTTGCAGGCATCGATCATCTGCTGGCATTTTTCTACGGAAACTTCCATCGGTTTTTCGCAGAACACATGCTTACCTGCTTTCGCGGCAGCGATGGTGTCACGCGCATGTAATGAATTGGGCGTCACCACGTACACGACGTCGATGTCTGGATTCTTCAGCATCTCGTGCATGTTGTCGTAGTTGTAGATGTTCTTGTCTGGAATGTTGTACTTCTCTTTCCAGGCTTTTGCCTTTGCCGGCGTGCCAGTCACAAGGCCGGTGAGCTTTGCATACTTGGTCTGTTGTAGAGCCGGACCTAACTGTCCAGTACTGAGTGTCCCTAATCCACACAATGCAAAACCAAGTTGCTTCTTCGGTGCGGGCTTTGCAGCCATCACCTCGCTAATGCTAGATGCCATCAACGGTACGGCAGACAGTGCTGCAGAATGTGTGACGAAATCACGACGTGAAAACTTGCTCATTTACCACCTCATCTCAGTGTTACTGACAAATGCAATCATTTTACTATCGGGCGACCATGAAGGCACATTGATGGTACCCTGCCCGCCATATACATAGGCAATCACTTTGGGTGCACCGCCTTCAATCGGCATCAAACGCAAATACACGTGCTTGTAGTAGGGATGATCTGTCGGCGCAATCTCATCCACATAACTGATGATGCACAACCACTTGCCATCCGGCGATACATGCGGAAACCAGTTGTTGTATTCATCATTGGTCAGCTGCGTTTGCTCGGAACCATCGGCCTTCATGCGAAAGATCTGCATCTTGCCCGTACGCGTGGAGTTGAAATAGATGTACTTACCGTCACGCGAATACTCGGGCCCGTCGTTCAAGCCCGCATTTCGGGTGAGCTGCACTTCGGTGCCGCTGCCATCGGATGCAGCGCGATAAATATCCCAATGCGTCACGTCATCGTGTTTACGGCCACCGGTATACAACAGGTACTTGCCATCGGGTGACCAGCTATGCAGATACGAGGGTGTTAATGGCGTAATGCGTTTGGGAATGCCACCACTCGCAGGCAACACAAAGATAGTGGACTCGTGCTTGTCCGTGGACTGATCGCTGATGCCCACCATGCTGCTATCGAACGACAGCACATGATCGTTGTTCAGGCGTTGCGCAAAGCCGGTATCAACCAGTGTTGGTTTGCGTGTGG
>DATAHE010000358.1:0-4620 GCA_036263355.1 Steroidobacteraceae bacterium
AAATATTTTCTGGAATAGCAAATCTTGGCTTGCAAGATTCCGCTCTTCGGTCGCAATGACAAGTGAAGTATTTGTCTAAAGCCATCAATGATTGCTAACAGCAAATAAAAAGCGCCTTCACAAGGAAGGCGCTTTATCTGCATACAAAGAAATCAGAATCAGTTAACGATGGTCGTCGTGATCAGGTCCGTGACGGCGACGTCCGTTATCATGATGTTCATCGTGGTCGTCACGACGATCATGGTCACGATCATCGTTGTCACGGCGATCATCGCGGTAATCATCGCGATGGTCATCACGATGTTCACGCCAATGTTCGCGTTCAGCACGTTCACGTTCCATCCGCTCACGCTCGCGCTCCATGCGTTCGTGTTCACGACGCTCAAACTCTTCATGATGCGAGTGATAGTGCGGAGCGTATACATTGCGATACCAGCGATCTTTTACGAAGTAAACTTTCCGGCCACAGGCATCATAACGATTGCAATAGCGGCGCCAGTTACGTGATTCTTCTGGTCGCACTCGCAAATACAGGGGTTCCATTTCAACCTGCACTGAAGGTGGTGTGATGATGACGGGCTTGGGGAGGATTAACAGGGGAGGCGGAGCGCCATCAATATCGATTCGACCGAAAAATGCCGGTGCACCCACGCGTACCGATACGTTGACATCGGCTGATGCAGGCATCGCAATAGCCATTCCCAGCATTGCGAGCGGGGCGATAAACAGGCTTTTATATTTCACTATCAAGCTCCTCATGTTATGAAGTTGCATGCAACCACAGAACAGGTGGTTGGCGGTAGAGGATAAACAGCATTAGTACAGGAATACTAGCCGCTTCTGATAGTAGTCGCGGATAACTGACGATACAGTCGCAGTTTCCGAAACTTGTGTGAGCTCCAACGTTTTTTCGCAATTGCTAAGACGTGTTGGGTCGATATGGCTGTGCTTGGGCACAATAGGATGGCTTTTCGACTTTCTTGATTGGCAAGGATGTCCCAGAGCAAACTTTAACCTCTTCCATAGTATCTAGCAGCATTACTGTGTTGAATAACCAGAGCCGGCAAGGCAAATTCCTACATCTTGAACGATTGCTAGTGTTGCCATACTCCGTTCATAATGCCGAGTAATAAACAGCGTCGCTTTTAATCTTATTGAGTAAAGATGAAAAATATTGTTTTATCGGACGTCACCTGTGTTGTTCGAGTTTGCAGTCGGTGATATCCACGTAAGCGACTAGATCTAAATCGAATGACACAGTTAACAACATCCGTTGATAGCGGCCTGGATTTCCTCGCGGGCGGCGGGTCAATGGGTGAACGGATTCGCGCCTATTCCTGGGCGGACAATTCCCTAGGCGATCCACAATGCTGGCCACAGGCCTTGCGGACAACCGTGCGCATCCTGTTGACCACGGGTCATCCCACGATGATTTTTTGGGGTTCTCAACTCACTTGTTTGTATAACGACGCCTTTTCGCGTTCGCTCGGACCGGAAAAACATCCCGCAATCCTTGGTGCGGCGGGTCGTCATGCATGGGAAGAGGTCTGGCCGATCGTAGGTGGCCAGATCGAGCAGGTGTTACGCGGCGATGGGGCGGTGTGGCTTGAAAATCAATGCGTGCCCATTATTCGCCACGGCGCACTACAAGAAGTGTATTGGACTTACAGCTATAGCCCAATTGACGATCCAGATTCTCCTCATGGAGTCGGCGGCGTTTTAGTGACCTGTTCAGAGACCACTGAGCAAGTACTCGCCGAGCGCAAACTTAAATCTGAGCGTGAGAAATTTGTACGACTTTTCGATCAGGCACCGAGCTTCCTCGCATTATTGCGAGGACCTGATCATGTCATTGAGTTGGCAAATCCCGCATATCTCGCACTGACCGACTATCGACCCGTAATGGGTCTCAGAGTCGTGGATGCGTTTCCGGAAGCAGTGACGCAAGGCTATCTCGCATTACTGGATGAGGTATACAGAACAGGTAAACCGTATTCGGCATCTGCAGCCAAGTATATGTTTCAAACGACTCCTGGCGGCCAGATGCAGGAGCGGCATATCGATTTCGTTTATCAACCAATCACTGACGGCGATAGCTCCGTTGTCGGCATTCTTGTGCAGGGTGTTGATGTCAGTTCACGATTGGTCACTGATCGAGTGCTCGCGTTGAGTCGTGCTCGACTGGATTATGCGACTCGTCTTTCAGGAATCGGCTTCTGGTACTGCGACTTACCTTTCGACGAGCTACAGTGGGATGACCGTGTCAAAGAACATTTCTTCTTCGCGCCAACAGATAGGATCACGATCGATGACTTCTATGCACGGATCCACGTTGAAGACCGCGAATTAACTCGAAACGCTATCCAGACATCAATCATTAACAAAGCTCCGTATGACATTGACTATCGCACGGTGTGTCCGACTACCGGAGAGATCAAATGGATACGCGCGCTCGGCGGTACTGATTATGCGGCTGATGGTACACCGAAGCATTTCGATGGTGTGACGGTGGATGTATCTGCCCAGAAGATGGATCAACAGCGGCTGGCACAGCTCAACCGTCAGTTACGCGAGGAGGATCGGCGCAAGGATGAATTTATCGCCACATTGTCGCACGAACTGCGCAATCCTCTCGCGCCGATTCGTGCGGCAGCCAAAGTCATTGCTTCGCCGGAGGTGACTGCGACACAGTTGAAGCGCGCACATCTCATCATTGAGCGACAAATGACGCATATGACGCTGCTGCTTGATGATCTGTTCGACATCGCACGCATCACGCAGGGAAAACTGAAAATCAGGAAGGAACTACTGCCATTAGCGGATGTGGTTGATACGGCCGTCGAAGCGGTACGTCCGAAGTTGGAAAGCAAGAATCAGCAGCTGTCACTGAGCTTGCCAACCGAACCAGTCTTTCTCGAGGCCGACCACTTGCGGCTGTCGCAGGTTGTTTCAAATCTATTGACCAATGCAGCGAAATACAGTGCGCAGGGCAGTAGTATCGATTTAACGTGCACGTTGCACACCAACACGCTGTCGCTATCAGTCAAGGACAATGGCATCGGAATCGCTGCAGAGTCAATAGCCAGTATCTTTGAAATGTTCTCGCAGATTGATGATGCAACCGGAAGATCCGAAGGAGGGCTAGGTATTGGCTTGGCTCTCGTTAAAGGGCTCACAGAATTGCATGGCGGCACAGTTGAAGTACGCAGCCGCGGCCTCGGATATGGCAGCGAATTTATATTGCGTCTGCCTTGTGTGGCACAAAAGATGGCCACAGCGCAGACTCCAAATGATTCAGTGTCTGTATCGAATGTGCGCCGTCGAGTGCTCGTCGTTGATGACAATCGCGACGCGGCGGATAGCATTTCGATGCTGCTTGAACTGGCGGGGCACGAAGTTAAAACCGCTAATCTGGGTCGAGTTGCGCTTTCTCTCGCGCAAACATTTCAGCCCGATACAGCGGTGCTCGATATCGGTATGCCCGATTTGAGCGGCTACGAAGTGGCTGAACAGTTACGACTCGAACCTTGGGCATCTGAAATTCAGCTGATCGCTTTGACCGGATGGGGACAAGACAATGACCGGCGCTTGGCACTCGAAGCCAGATTCGATCATCACTTGGTCAAACCCGTCGATGCTGACCAGCTGACTCGATTGATCGCTAAGGGCTCCTCAGCAAAACCCTAGTGAAGATTGCGAAGGAATGTTTTCGCGCTTTGAGATGGCAGATCGATTTATCACATATATGGGCTGAGCGCGTTCTGCAGATTCTTTTTGCCTTGCAATCTTGGTCGATGACTGGGCCCCTATCTCCAGTACGAGTACCACCGTCACATGTGAATGCAGTAGCCTATGCGGGCTGGCCAGTACTTCATTAAGGATGTTTTGGTATCCCGGTGACTTAGCAGCAATTAGTGGCCGCCTGACAATTTTTTGAATTAATACTGCAATGGGGTTTATCGCGCCGAAACCTTTATCGCCTTTGTCACGTCTCTAACTTGCAAACCGCGTAACGAGTCTGCAAAAGTCGTTACGCGATATGTGAGTCAATGTTCGAGCTGGTAGCTACCAATAGCTCCAAGTTACATTTTTTCCGGGCCGAACAGTTGTACCAGTTATAGTGACGTGGTACTTGCCGTCCATTGTTCTCTCGGGTAACGGGAGCTGCCCAGGTGAAACCGGAACGCCGTTTATAAAGATCTGCCGCTCACGAGCATCTGACGTAGTCCAGCCATTGATGGCGCTGGGATCGGTAATCACGAAATCAGTGTCCTCTCGAAGCCGTGCTTGCAACGTAACACCACGTATTGCGACTATTGGAGTCGGTGGGGGTTGACTGGTGCGGCATTGAAATTGAACGACGTAATTGGAACAAGTGTTTCCGGGACCTTGATCTGAATTTCGGCATATCAATCCATCGTTATCAAACTTCGCAAGCCGATCAGCTGGGCCAACCATTGTCAGCGCACCGTAGCCATCACCAGGGTCTACGGACAATTGGATCGCAGAAGGCGATGCGCACACGGCAACTTTAGAAGAGCCCCACTCCAAATCACCAGCAGTACCTGGATTTGGGCGGAAAGAGTTTATCCATCCAGTCCAGCTACTGTTACAAAAATA
>DATAHE010000359.1:0-8267 GCA_036263355.1 Steroidobacteraceae bacterium
CCTGAACGTCGTCTATGCCTTCAACAAAAACCAATCATCCGCCGTTCACCATTACACCTGCCATCGTCAAGCTGGTTGCGCAGATCAGCGAACTATTAGGGCGCATGTCCACACAGCCAGAGTACATAAAAGCGCTGCGCTTGAACCGAATCAATCGCATTCGTTCGATTCATGGTTCGCTTGCGATAGAAGGCAACGCACTGGACGAAGAACAGATTACTGCCATTCTGGAAGGCAAGAGAGTGATTGCACCGAAGAAGGACATTATGGAAGCGCGCAATGCGATTACCGTTTACGCAATGCTGGAGAAGCTGAATTCCTCAAGCGAAAGGTCGCTTCTTAAGGCGCATGCGCTGCTAATGGAGGGGCTTGCTAAAGACGCTGGTCACTATCGAGCAGGCAATGTCGGGGTGTTGAAGGGAAAACAAGTGATACATATGGCACCACCTGCGAGCCGTGTGCCGATACTGATGCGTAACCTGTTCAAATGGATCCATTCAACTGATCAACATGCATTGATTGCCAGCAGCGTGTTCCATTATGAGTTCGAATTCATTCATCCTTTTAGTGATGGCAACGGCCGCATGGGCAGATTGTGGCAGACGCTGATTCTTAGTCGGTGGAATCCCATGTTCCAGTACATTCCGGTTGAAAGTCTGGTGCACGCGAATCAGCGTGCCTATTATCACGCGATCAAGCAAAGCACCGATCGGACCGATTCGGCACCATTTATTGAATTTATACTCAGGATGATCCTTAAAGCAGTGAATGAAGCGACCCCCCAAGTCACCCCTCAAGTCACCCCTCAAGTTAAACTGCTGCTAAAAGCTCTGAAAAAGGATATGTCGCGGGATGAATTACTCGCCGCGCTGAAACTGAGTGATCGAAAGTCGTTTCGCGAACGCTACCTGCAGCCTGCTTTAAAGGCAGGGTTAGTTGCGATGACCAGGCCGGACAAGCCAAATAGTTCCAGTCAACGCTACGAATTAACGACACGCGGAAAGCAGGCTCGCTAACGATATTTCGTCGTTTGGACAAATCGACGTTCTGCTTACTCAAACACTTTCAAAATACTTTGATACTTTTCGATATAGCCACGATTCTCGCGGTTGTATCTGGGAATAGCGACAGGCATGACGCCGGTGGCTGTTGCTTTCCACAAGCAGGGACAGTTCACATTCCTGAACAGAGTGGTCTCTACTGGACGGGTTAGTTCTTCGAGCTTCAGCTTCATCTTCTTCATCACCTTATAAAGCTTGTTCACATTCCTGCCGCCGCCGTTGTACGACGCGACGGGAAAGATGCCGAGCACTTGCTTGTTATCCTGATAGGCATCGCGAATATCATCACGCATCGTCGATAGATCCATATCGATCAAACAGATTGCCGCCTTCATCGAATTCAAAAGATTGGTGGCACCCCGTTCGAAGTTGGGATCGATGTTCGCTGCGGGACAACGTCGCACAACCAATGCATAAGTGCCGTTACCTCTACGATTGGTGAACTGCATCGGGCCTAACGCATCAGCCTTTGAAACACTGTAGCGAAACGCTTCGTCGCGCTTCAGGCCGTAGTGATTCAATACTTCATCCACTGCTTCCCGCTTCTTGCGAATAAAGTCCGTATCGTCAGTTTGTTCAATGACTGCGAGTGTGGTGATCACTTCCGCAGGTACGATGTCGGCGAGCAGTTCGCCCGGAAATGCCATGCTGGGTGCTTTAGCCAATCGCAATTCATCTATGGCTTTGCGTGCCGTGCTTAACAGGTAATCCTTGCCGCCACTGACTAACTGCGGATCGAGCGTGTCCTCAGTGAAGGGCAAATAAATAATCGGCCGAGCGGTTTCCGCCACGGCACGCCATTGCTTCCTCTTGATCAATGTATTGTCGAAGACGGGAAATTTTCTGCCATAAACCTTGAGCGGTTCGCCATTTCTCGAAAAGGCAAACATCAAACGTTCGGCACCGGTGCCTTTGATATGTCGCGCTTCAATGCCTGGCGTCAGCACCCGAAAGTCGATGGGTCTGCCACCGGGTCGCCATCTAACGGGCGGGCGGGGGATTTCAATGTGCACAATCGTCCAGTTCCGCTTCACCTCACTCCACAATGCGAAAGCCACAGGACGACCACGCAGTGTTTCACTTCGTCCTTTGCCGATGAACACATACTGCAGTTCGACATCACGTAGCAAAGCCTTTGCTTCAGTGACATGGTTGCTGATCACTTCGTAGCGTTGGGGAATGCGTCCCGTCACAATCACTTCGTCCTTGATCTTGTCCGGCGAAGTGCTTTGTGGTTCTGATTCGGCAACCGTCAGTGGCGGCTCTTCCTCTTCTGCAGGGGCTTCTTCCTTCGAAGGCGATTCATTGGCGAGCGCTTCTTTTTCGTCGTGACTGAGCAAGTCGTTGCCAACAAATTCAGGTTCCGGTTCCTCAGCCGCATCCGGCGTGCTGGCGCACCCTGCGAGCAACAGCAGAGCAAGAGCAAACAAGGGTAGTAAAGCGTGACGCATGAATCGAATAGTCATGCGGATAGCGTAGCGGAATTACACGCGTATCGGAAATTACATTGCGAAATGATCACCCGTGGCTGAACGGGACGAAAGCCGAGAGCGGGTGCTAGAAATCGAATCCGACGCGGTCCTCGGCGGGATCGCCGTTTATGCCACCGCAGCGGTTTCTTGCGTGGAGAGATTCACGGCATCTTTCGCATGACTGCAACTATGATTGCGGCCCGAGTTCTTGGCGCGATACATCGCAAGGTCAGCCAGCTGCATCAGGGTTTCGATGTTGTCTTCCGTCAAAGCGCTGGTGACTAAGCCGATGCTGACGGTGATATGAATCTGATCACCGCAGTAAACCAGCGGTGCTCGTTCAACATCCTGTCGAATTTTCTCTGCAATCTGCCACGCGGTGTCTTCATCTGTGGCAGGTAACAGGGCAACGAACTCTTCGCCGCCAGTGCGTCCGAATAGATCCGTCTCGCGTAAGCAGTTGAAAGCCCGAGCAGCCACGTGACGAATGGCCTCGTCACCAGCCTGATGCCCAAAGGTGTCATTGATGCGCTTGAAATGATCGATGTCCATCATCATTACTGACACAGTGAGGTCTTGATTGCGATGACGCAGTGCAAGCTGGGTTGCACGTTCAAGAAAGTAACGGCGTACTGCCACTCCAGTTAACGCATCAATCTGTGCCTGCGTGCGGAACCGCCGACGTGAGCGCCACAACGTATGAGCCACTAACGACAGACTGACAAGCGTGATCAGCGTGATGGCCAGATAAAGTTGCGATGCTTCTTGCTGACGTTCCTTCGCATCCAATTCCAGTTGCTTGATGCGCAGCTGATTTTCCAGCAATTGCTTTTCGTACTTTTGCACGCGATTGTCGTGAGTGGATGCATAGGCAAGACTGGCGTTCTTTACAAAGTCACGTCGGCGCTGTTCGCTATCGCGATAAAGCGTGTACAGCGACTGCATGGCCTTTACGGGCTGCTGGTGATCGAAATGCATCAGCGATTGAATAAGGTTCTTCTTGTAGGTGTCCAGCGCTGCATACCCCAGCGATTGAGCGATCGCTTTGGCCTCGCGCAGAGCGGCGTCTATATCGCCCTTCATTAAATAAGCGCTGGCCAGTTGTGTGCGATTATCAGCGATGAATAACGATTCTTCAGTGTTGGCTTCTTCGCCACGAGCCTGCTCGAAAAGATGTGCAGCTTTCGCAAAGTCATTGCGGGCTAGTGCCACCTGTCCCGCATCGAAATAGGCGAAGAAGCGGAAGTCCTTGTATTGCGGTGCGCTGTCGGCAAGCTTGAACAATTCCTTGCTGTGTTGATCGGCCTTGCCAAGCTCACCAATATTGATGGCATCAACCAGCATGTTGTGTTGCTGGTTATCCATACCCGGCAAGTTGTTATCGACTTTCCATTTTTCGTAAGCAAGTTGTGAATATTCGTAAGCCTGCTGATAGAGCTGGTTACTGCGATAGAGCAGGGCAGAGGCGTTATAGATCATGCCGCGTTCCATCGCGCTAAGCTTCATGCTCTCAGCCAGCGTCATGGCTTCATTCAGCAACGCCAGACCCTCCTGAAAATGCGCTGGAGAGTCGGTGTAGCAAAACGATAGCGCGGTCAGGTATTTAGCCAGTTTGGTGTGTGTCTGCTGAGTCCGAGTGATCGCAACGGCCTTTTGGCGATCAGGACAATACTCTGCTGTGTTATGCGTGCGGATGTACTTGATATACGCACGTTCGTAATAGGCATCGGCCAGTGGTTGCGATGGCTGCGGTTGTGCTTCGAGTAATCTGATAGCGCGATTAAAGCTGCTATCTGCACTTTTGATATCTCGCTGGATGTCTTCCTGAACGATGCCTTGCATCACCAGAAAGCGTCCTTGATCAATCGGCGAAAGGCTCTCTAGCTGCGGCGCCAGCTGCTGTACAAGCGTGACTGCTTTCTGCGGCTGGTTATCCTCGTCGGTCTTTTCCAGTTGGGCGAGCTGATCCAACAGCTCGCGTGAGGACGCAGCCATTGTGTTAGCGCCAATCAGCAGCAATGCCAGTATTTTCAGAATTCTTATCATTTCTCAAGCATAGCCATAGCGCTTGATAAAACGCCATTGTCATTTGCCGCCACAATGTGTAAATGGCTCACATTTTTCGGAAGACCACAGCGTTAGAAGTGTGCTCATGCAATTTTCCAGGTCGAAAGTTGTAGCAAGACGCCTCAGCCGGGGCTAAGAATTGGCAATGGCCAACTGACTGAAATCAAGACACTGCTCAGAGCGATGAAGAGCTAGATGTCACGCGATGAGTTGCTTGCTGCACCCAAGTTGAGTGAGCGAAAGTTATTTTGATAACGTTACTTACAAGTCGCGTTGCCGATGGGTTTGGTCGAAATGATCAGAATAGAGATGATCAGGTTTGTTACACCCACGCGCACAGAGGCATTATCGACTCAAGCGATCTTCACACACCCCACGCCGCCCAAACCGACACTGAAGAGTCCGGTCCGGTTTCGGTGGTGACGGCACGCAATGCCCAGATAGGATCGACGTAGATCAAGCAGGACTTATCATTGAGTCCGCCGATATCGGCCCAAGGCGCTTGACGATGCAAACGCCCTTGAATTTGAACCTTGGCCTTGCCGGTAATCGCTACTTGAATCGACATTTTTGCGGGTGGAATTTGTGTACCGATAATACGCAGCGAAATGCCTTCGCCCACGGTGTCGGTTTTTGCGTCGGTCAGTAAAGGTTCGGCGGCCATGATGTATCCAGTGTTGTGAGGCGGGCAGCATGGCACATTGATCGCTGCGCTGGGCAACAATCAGCAAACAAGATGAGCGTTATGACCGAATGGTCAAGAGTGCGAAGAATGCTCGTCACACTCTGATGAGAAACATCGCGCTGGGGTTAGTCAATCTTCTTCTTCTTAACTTCCCATGCTGGGTCTTTGCACAAACCGCAGTCTTTGCCGACAAACATGGCGGCTGCTTTCTGGTCGTTGCGCAACTGCCAGTCAAGCCATGCAACGACCGCGTGCGCTGCCTTACCGCCATTGGGTTGCCAGTAAGTGCCACCGTGTCCGACATTCAACACATTGGCAACGACCACCGGCACGTGATTGATATGCTCAAAATCATCCATACCATTGTTGTAGGCAATGTCAGTGGACCCACCCAGCACATATAACGTTGGAGTATGCAGAGTCTCAAGCAGTGACTTCGGTGCTTCCATTTCCGAGCCTTTAGGTGCTGCGCCCGCGTTGAACAGACCACTGTTCATCACAATCACCGTCTTGATACGTGGATCAGCGGCAACACGTAATGCCTGTACACCGCCGCAGCTATAACCAGAAACCGCGACGGCCTTGTCATCCACTTTCTTGTAGTAAGGGCTTTGCGGATCAGTATTCTGTTTCAATATCCAGTCCAGCCCGGAAATCAGATCGGCCGCTTTGGTAGGTGAGGGTGGAAATACCGGTTTGCCTTCTGCATCAGTTTGCATGGGCTTGGGTGGATCAAGTGGCTTGGTAGTGCCGGGGCCATTACGAACGCGGCCCGGTGCAATGGCAACGTAACCATGCGATGCAATTTCCAGCAGATGCAAACGCGAACTCGCGCCATCATCCGAGCAAGCGCCATTACCAAAGATATAAATACCCAGCTTGGTTTTGCCGAGTTTGTCCAGTTGCGCAGGACGATAAACAACATGATCAGGCAGTGACGCTACTTCTTCCTTTATTGCTGCAAAGGCGCCTGTGCCTGAGGTGTCCGGCATGGCGGCCTGACGGGCAAGAATGTCAGCCATGGATTCCTGTTTGGGTGGATCTGCCGCAAGGGCACAGAAAGAAGTTAATGCGGTCATGGTCAGGGCGATAATGCGGTGATGTTTCATGTTGGTATAGATGATTGACTGCGCGGCAAATGGTAAGGCGGCGTTGAGTTATATACCTTCGACTGTATTCGACAAATATCAAAAATCATATTCATTGAATACTAAAGCGACATCGGTTGTCTTTATGGAAGGAAGTTTCGGATATAAATGAAACAAATAGCCGGTATCTCACTCAAAGCCATGCTTCATCGGTGATGAGGTGGTTTGATTAATAAACTGGCACATCCATTGTCATTGAAATAAAACTCCGACAATATCGACGTGCTGAGCAGTCGCGAATAGTTATTCGCAGTTCACATACACAATGACGATTGAATTCAGAGGGCGAGAACATGAAATGCAAAATTGGATTGGTGATGCTTGCGCTGGTGATGCCAGGCCTTTGTCTGGCACAGGCGGCAGACAAGGTGCTGGAAGATTTTAAGCCATCGACATTGAATCAGCCGGGTAAGGAGTATCCGCAGGTGAACTCACAGGGATATGTACGCTTTCGCGTTGAAGCGCCAGATGCAAAGGCAGTGAATGTAAGTCTGGGCCTTGGCGGCAAAGGTGGCACTGATCTGGCCAAGGGTGAAGATGGCGCATGGACTGGCACCACTGCCGGCCCTATGGATGAAGGCTTTCACTACTATCACCTGAAAGTGGATGGTGGTGTGTTCAATGACCCCGGTGCGATGAACTATTACGGTTCTGTTCGTTGGGAAAGCGGTATTGAAATTCCCGCACACGATCAGGATTTCTATTCATTAAAGAATGTACCGCACGGCAACGTGCAGGAAATTCTGTTTCCTTCCAAGAGCACGGGTACATCACGACGTGCATTTGTTTATACACCACCTGACTACTACAAGAACGACAAGAAGCGTTACGGCGTTCTGTATCTGCAACATGGCTGGGGCGAAAACGAATATGCATGGATGAATCAAGGTCGCGCCAATCTGATCATGGACAACTTGATTGCGGAAGGAAAGATCAAGCCATTCATCATCGTCACTACTTATGGCATGACCAATGACATGAAGTTTGGCACGATTGGCAGTTTTGATATCAAGCCTTTCCAGACTGTGTTGATTGACGAATTGATCCCATACGTTGATGCCAACTTCCGTACCTTGTCTGATCGCGGCCATCGTGCGATGGCGGGACTTTCAATGGGCGGCATGGAAACCAAGACCATTACGCTTGCCAATCTCGACAAGTTTTCTCACATCGGATTGTTCAGCGGTGGCACTTTCAAGATTGAAGACGTGAATAACACGCCCGGATTCAAAGAGAAGGTAAAGCTGGCCTTTGTCAGCTACGGCGGTCGTGAAATGGTTGATGAACGCATGAAGAGCTTTGTGGGCGATCCCAAGGCTAATCATGAGGCATTAAAAGCAGCGGGCATTAACTCGGTACTGTATGTGTCACCGAATACTGCGCACGAGTTCCTCAGCTGGCGTCGCAGCCTGCGTGAGTTTGCGCCTTTGCTGTTCAAGGATTAAAAGAAGAGGTTGATTTGAAGAGTTGGTTCCTGTTGATCAGGGCCAACTCTTTTTTTTTGCATGATGTGGCGAACACTGCACCATGCAGATAAGTCCGACGAATCAATACACATATAAGAAGCAACGACACTCTTTGTAGCTCATGAGGCCATTCGTCCTCTGCTGCCTTTTAAAGTCGCATCTGCTGCCGCGTCGCAACAGAAAAGAGTGATGTCCAGCCCGACGTCCAGGAAAAATAACGGTTTCCGAACAATTCCAGACGAATTCCGAACAATTAACGCTAACACTCCTTGGTATCGTTAACACGTTTCGCGTAGCGGTCGCGAAGCCCGACAGCATTCTGCGCCACGGATCTGATGCACATGCTGCCGGAATATCAAGAGCGACGG
>DATAHE010000360.1:0-9150 GCA_036263355.1 Steroidobacteraceae bacterium
GGTGATCGCCAACATCGAAGTCACACCGCGTGAACTGGATCAGTTCATGGCCAAACAGAAACGTGCGCCCGATGCGAACGCACAGTACAACCTGTCCCATGTCCTGATTTCAATTGCCAGCACCGCAACCCCTGAACAGCAAAGCGCGCAGGAAGCGCGCGCTAAAGAAGTGTATGAAAAAGCGAAAGCGGGTCAGAGCTTTGCCGAGTTGGCCGTTGCCTATTCTGACAGCAGCACCAATGTGGATGGCGGATCACTCGGCTGGCGTTCTGGCGGTCAGCTGCCATCGATTATTGCAGACCGCATTCCTACGATGAAAGCGGGCGATGTAACTGAACCCATTCGTACGCCCAGTGGTTTTCACATTTTCAAATTGAATGAGAAGCGCGGCGGACTTGAGCAGACAATGCAACAGCAAGTGCATGCCCGGCATATTCTTCTCAAGACCAATGAATTGGAAGATGACAGTACTGTCAAGCTGCGACTGGAGAAGATTCGCGAACGTATTCTTGGCGGAGAAGATTTCGCTGCCATTGCTTCGGTCACCTCGCAGGATACTGGTTCGACCGTTCAAGGTGGTGATCTGGGATGGGCGGGTCCCGGTACATTTGTACCGGAGTTTGAGAAAACCCTCGCATCGTTGAAAGAAAACGAAATCAGCGAGCCCTTTAAAACACAATTCGGCTGGCACATTGTGCAATTGCTTGGTCGCCGCACTCAGGATGTCAGCGATGACATGTTGCGTAACCGTGCCTATGGTGAGTTGCAACAATCCAAAGCTGAAGATGAAATCGAGCTGTGGCTACGCGAATTGCGCGACAACGCATACATTGAATACTTGATGTAACACATGCCATCCACATTACCGCGCATCATCCTGACCAGTGGTGAGCCTGCGGGGATTGGGCCAGATCTGGCGTTGCAATTGTCGCAGCGCGACTGGCCCTGCGAATTGATCATTGCAGGTGACGAACAGCTATTACGTGGTCGTGCAAGCCAGTTGGGGCTGGCGCTTCAATATCGTCAATATCATTCTGATGATTCACAACCTCATGTCGCGAACACCGTGACGTTGTTACCTGTTCCGGTGATGAGCGACGTTGTTGCAGGACATCTCGACACGCAGAACAGCCATTACGTACTGGGTCTGCTGGACCGCGCCTGCGATGGCTGCATCAATGGCGAATTCGCCGCGATGGTCACCGCACCGGTGCAGAAGAGCATCATCAACGATGCCGGCATTCACTTCACTGGTCATACCGAATATCTCGCAGAACGTACACATGCAACACTGCCTGTGATGATGCTTGTTGCCAATACACTGCGCGTTGCATTGGTGACCACACATCTGCCGTTGAATAAAGTCAGTGCGGCAATCACGCGCAATGTGTTGATACAGACTCTAAAGATACTAAATGACGACTTGCGCATCCGCTTTGGCATTGGCAAGCCACGCATTCTGGTGCTGGGATTGAATCCTCATGCTGGTGAATCTGGATATCTTGGCCGCGAAGAAATCGATGTGATCACCCCGGCATTGAACGAACTGCGTTCAGCAGGAATGTTGCTCACTGGCCCCGCGCCAGCCGATACAGCCTTCACACCGCATATGTTGCAATATGCCGATGCAGTGCTCGCAATGTACCACGATCAAGGGCTGCCCGTATTAAAGTATGCAGGCTTCGGCAATGCCGTGAACGTGACGCTGGGCCTGCCCATCATTCGTACCTCCGTGGATCATGGCACGGCCCTGGATCTCGCTGGCACGGGTAAAGCCGATGTGGGCAGCATGGCCGCTGCATTGAAACTTGCGATTGAGCTTGCTGCAAAAGCTCGCGCATCTCATTCATAGGACTGTTGATGCATCAGGCACGCAAACGCTTTGGTCAACATTTTCTGACTGACCAGCAAGTCATCAGCAATATCGTTACCGCAATCAACCCGACGCCTGATCAGCATGTTGTCGAGATTGGACCGGGCCTCGGCGCAATTACGCTTCCCGTTCTCGCGCTGGTGAAAGAGATGGATGCAGTGGAAATTGATCGCGATGTCATTGCCGCACTCAAGGTGAGTTCTTTCAGTGTGGGCAAGTTGAATCTGCACGAAGGTGACGTACTGAAATTTGACTTCAGTTCCCTAAAACACACTGATAAACCTGATCGCAAGATAAGGTTGATTGGCAACCTGCCCTATAACATCTCCACGCCTTTGTTGTTTCGCCTGATTGAACAACGCGAACATTTTCAGGACATGCATTTCATGTTGCAGAAAGAAGTAGTAGATCGCATGGCGGCACAACCTGACACCAGCGACTACGGTCGCCTGACCGTGATGCTGTCACCATGGTTACGCGTTGATCCGCTATTTGATATTGCACCAAGCGCGTTCCGTCCACCGCCCAGAGTGATGTCGACCATCGTTCGATTGACGCCGCATGCAGCCTCTCCTTTCGAAATCAAGGATCAAGCGACGTTCAGTCGGCTGGTCACTGCCGCATTCTCACAACGCCGCAAGACCTTACGCAACGCATTGCAATCCTTGTTAAGTGCAGAACAGATTCGCTCCGTGGATATTGATCCGGGACTACGCGCTGAAGTATTGTCGCCCGAAACCTTTGCCCGACTTGCTGCGCTGGTTGAGCCACAAATCTAAGCAGCACAACGCCAAGCATGCGCAAACATGCAGCAACCGCTTTGCATAATCATTACGCCACAGGCTGACACGCAAACGGTCATCCCATTTTTCACGGATGCTGGTATATTTCGCGTATGGTTATTCTCGATTTGGACGCCCGCATCCCCATGAAACAAGATCAATATCGCATTCGTGTCGATGTCAGCACCAACTATGTCGACGAGCAATCGCGTCCTGAAGAAAGTCGATACCTGTTCGCGTACACCATCACCATCCACAACGAAGGCACACAGCCTGCAAAGTTGTTAACGCGTCACTGGATCATCACTGATGCCAACGGCAAGGTGCAGGAAGTGCGTGGCGATGGCGTGGTGGGTGAGCAACCTCACTTGCAACCAGGGCAAGGCTTTCGCTATTCCAGCAGCGCCGTGATTGAAACGCCCGTTGGTGCGATGCATGGCAGTTATCAAATGCTGGCTGATGATGGTTCGCACTTCAACGCGATGATTGCGCCTTTCCGCCTGGCCAAACCTGGCATGCTGCATTGATGCTCCATGGCCATCTACGCCATTGGTGATATTCAAGGCTGTTACGACGAATTCAAACTACTGCTGGACAAACTCCAGTTTGATCCAGCGCATGATCAACTGTGGTTAACGGGAGATCTTGTCAATCGTGGCCCGCACTCGCTTGCAGTGCTGCGATTCGTCAAGTCACTCGGTAACTCAGTCATCACCGTGCTTGGTAATCATGACCTGCATCTGCTTGCGGTCAGCATGGGCACGGAGACCAAGCGAAAGCAAGGCGATACCTTCGACGATATTCTCGCCAGCCCAGACCGCGACGAACTTTTGCACTGGCTTCGTCAGCAGCCACTGCTTCATCACGACCCCTCGCTTAAGCAAACACTGATTCATGCCGGCCTGCCGCCACAATGGACCTTGGCGCAAGCAATGAGCTGCGCACACGAAGTTGAGTCCACATTGCGTGGTGAGCGGACTGCCCGAAAACTCTTTGAACACATGTATGGCAATGAGCCCGATACATGGGACGAGAGTCTGGAAGGATGGGCTCGTTTACGCTTCATCACCAATTGCCTGACCAGATTGCGTGTCTGCACTGGCGATGGAACGCTCAAGCTGAAGTTCAAGGAGTCGCCGTCCACATTAAAAGATAATTTGTACCCGTGGTTCAAAGTACCGGGTCGTCGTACGTGCAACGACCACATCATCTTCGGGCATTGGTCAGCACTGGGCTTTTATGAAGGCGACAATGTGCTGGCGCTGGATACCGGCTGCGTCTGGGGCGGAACGCTTTGCGCAGTGCGATTAGACAAAGCAGCGCCACGCGTGGAAATCAAGTCTATCGATGGTGGATTGCCGCTAGAAGAATAGCGAACTGGTTGCGTTGGCAAGGTTACTGCGGCACAGTTCAGTCATCGCCACCGGAACTTTCTATGCGCACACTGCAAGCCTTCAACTTCCGCAAATGGATTGATGATCATCGCGATCAGCTCAAGCCGCCGGTCGGCAACAAGCTGGTATTCCG
This sequence comes from Steroidobacteraceae bacterium, assembly GCA_036263355.1. Taxonomy (GTDB): domain Bacteria; phylum Pseudomonadota; class Gammaproteobacteria; order Steroidobacterales; family Steroidobacteraceae; genus CAILZL01. The sequence goes on from DATAHE010000360.1 coordinate 4,183, forward strand.
CGATTCAGAATTCATCATCATGGTGGTGGGCGGCCCCAACTCGCGCAAAGACTTTCATGTTGATCCCGGCGAAGAATTCTTCTACCAGCTTGAGGGCGATATTGTTCTTAAAACCGTTCAGGATGGAGAACATGTTGATGTTCCCATTCGCGAGGGTGAGATATTTTTGTTACCGCCAAACATGCCGCACTCTCCTCGACGACCTGCCAATAGCATTGGCCTTGTCATAGAGCGCACGCGCAGAACTGATGAGATCGAAGGCTTTATCTGGTTCTGCGAGAAATGCCAAGCCAAGCTATACGAAGAATTCCTGAATGTCAGTGATATTGAAACGCAAATGAAGCCGGTGTTTGATCGTTTCTTTGGCAACGTTGCGAATCGGACCTGCAAGCAATGCGGCACGGTGATGTACCCACCAACGTGATGCCATGAATCAGTTTTCGTTTCATCACAATGGCAGGCCCTATACTGCCGATATGTCACAACCGTTTGATCTCTCCATTGCGATCAACTTCGATAACTCAACGGTCTCTGCGTTTGGCGCGCCTGCGCCGCATGCCACTGCCCTTTCGGTCGAGGGATTCGTTGGTGATGTTCGGCGTGGCGGCAGCTGCAACTGCGCCACGTACCAATTAACACCACATTGCAATGGCACGCACACGGAATGTGTTGGCCACATCACGGGCGAACGCATGTCGGTCAACAGTATTGCGCCAACAAATCTATTGCTGGCAGCAGTCATATCGGTTACCCCACAACGGACAACGGCGGCATTCGCGGATGACGATCTTGTTATTACACGTGAAGCGTTACAGATCAAACTTGCAGGCTGTGAAAAATGTCATGCAGTCATCGTCCGCACCCTTCCGAATATCAACAAACTAAACACCAACTATGACGCGATCAACGCAGCATACTTCAGTGAAGATGCGCTGCGGTATCTTGCTGCTATCAACGTGGAACACCTGCTGGTTGATCTGCCATCAGTTGATCGCTCTCACGACAATGGTCTACTTCTCGCGCATCGTGCTTTCTGGGGAATGCCTAAAGGCGACAAGTCACTGTCACATGCAATACGACGTCATGCCACGATTACTGAATTGATTTATGTGAGTGATGAAATCGTTGATGGAGAATACTTGCTCAACTTGCAAGTCGCCCCTTTTGAAGCCGATGCCGCACCCAGCAGACCCGTGCTTTATCCATTGCTGAACAGAACGAAATGAACAATCATTTCAGCACTGAGCGTGGATTTGCAACACAACTGGACAACAGTGATCCGCTTGCGCTCTTCAGAAAGCAGTTCCATATCCCGGTACGCAATGGTGTCGAACAAACTTATCTGTGTGGTCATTCTTTGGGGCTGCAACCCAAACGCACTGCTGAGTTGATAAATGAAGAGCTGACGCAGTGGCAGAGACGTGCCGTTGACGGTCACTTTGAAGGACCGCGCCCTTGGCTTTCTTATCACGAGTTGCTGACGCCAGGACTGTCAGAACTGACGGGCGCGCAAGCGCCCGAAGTGGTTGCGATGAACTCACTTAGCGTCAACCTGCACTTGATGTTGATCAGTTTTTATCAACCAACAAAACAAAGATACAAGATCGTCATTGAAGACAGCGCCTTTCCAAGCGACCGCTATGCAGTGACATCCCAGATCAGGCTGCATGGGTTTGATCCCACCGCTGCGCTGATCACAATCAAACCGCGTGATGGTGAAGATACGATCCGTACAGAAGACATCCTCAGCCTGCTGCAAAGTGAAGGATTATCCATCGCGACCGTCATGCTTCCTGGTGTTCAATATCTGACGGGTCAGGCGTTTGACATGAAAGCAATTGCAGCTGCTGCTCATGCACAAGGTTGCAGTGTTGGTTTTGATCTGGCGCATGCGATTGGCAATATCCCATTGCATCTGCACGACTGGAACGTCGACTTCGCTATCTGGTGCAGTTACAAATACCTTAATAGCGGCCCCGGTTCCATCGGCGGTTGCTTTGTTCATCAACGTCACGCAACAGAGAATCTGCCGCGGCTGGCTGGTTGGTGGGGTCATGACAAAGCATCGCGATTTGAAATGCCAGCAGAGTTTTCACCCATCGCCGGTGCAGAAGGTTGGCAATTATCAAATCCGCCGATATTCGCCTGCACGCCATTACTGGCATCGCTTGATGTTTTCAGACAGGCTGGAATGCATCAGCTACGCGATAAGTCATTGCAGCTAACGGGATACCTGCGGTTCCTTCTGCAATCATGGCTCGGTGGAGAGATCAGCATCATCACGCCACAACAAAATGATGCACATGGCTGTCAGCTGTCATTACGATTAAATACCACCGTGGACCGCGCCAGAAATATCCATCAACAATTGTTAAGCCGTGAATTCGTTACCGACTGGCGTGAACCCAACATTATTCGGATAGCACCCGTTCCTCTCTACAATTGTTACGACGATGTCTGGCGTGTTGCTAACGCGCTGCGCGAGATAATGCAATGAATCGCGGTTCATCGCACGTCACCATATTGGGTGGCGGCCTTGCTGGCAGCCTGATGACCATTTTGTTGGCGCGTCGTGGAATACTCGTTCATTTAATAGAGCGTCGTGCAGACTTGAGATCACATCCATTGAGTGGCGGTCGTTCCATTAATCTTGCGTTAGCCGATCGCGGCCTGCATGCGTTAAAAGTTGCGGGGCTCTACGAAGCTGTAGTTCCATTGTTAATTCCCATGTCAGGGCGCATGCTGCATGATATTGATGGCAACACGCAGTATGTAGCTTACGGCCAACGTGAACATGAGGTAATTTATTCTGTATCACGCAATGGCTTGACTCAATTACTATTGAATCATGCTTCGCGATTGCCAAACGTCAGCATGCAATTTGACTCGGAATGCGTTGACGTCAATTTCGAGCAACGGGAATTGTCGTTGACGCAACACACGACGACTTCAGTTATACCTTATCAACAATTAATTGCTGCCGATGGCTATCACTCAGTAGTACGCCAGCATTTATTGCAAAGTACTCATTCAGACGCCAGCGATGATCTGCTGCCGCATGGTTACAAGGAGTTGACATTGCCTGCCGGAAGTAACCGCCAACACCAATTGGCTGCTAACGCGTTACACATCTGGCCACGTGGCGGATTCATGTTAATCGCGCTACCCAATATTGATGGGACCTTTACCGTGACACTATTCCTGCCGTTTGACAGCAATGACGGCAGCCCGTCGTTCAGTCGCCTTCACGATCACTCCAGTGTTATCGACTTTTTCTCTGAATTCTTTCCCGACGCGTTGGCATTAATGCCAAACCTGGCATCGGAATTTCTGATCCACCCCACCGGCAAAATGCACACGATACGCAGCACACGCTGGACCAATGACAGCAATGCCGTGCTCATTGGCGATGCAGCGCACGCCATCGTGCCCTTTCATGGACAAGGAATGAATTGTGCGTTTGAAGACTGCATAGAACTTGATGCATTACTGAAACAGCGTCCCTTTGCAGAAGCAACTACGCTGTTCGCACGTCAACGCAAACCCAATGCTGATGCCATTGCAGACATGGCACTGGAAAACTACATCGAGATGCGCGATACGGTTCGCCATCCAAAATTTTTATTACAGAAGGAACTGTCTTTCGAACTGGAACGTCGTTTCCCGGATCGATTTATTCCGCGCTACTCCATGGTCATGTTTCATCATGCAATTCCGTATGCTATTGCCTATGAACGCGGCAAGATACAAACACAGATACTGGATGAGCTTACTAGTCATGCAAATGGTATTGACGATATTGATATGGCGATAGCGGGCAAAATGATCGAAGAAAGATTGCCGAAGTTGGCATCGGTTTTATAGGCTAAATCAAGACCAATCTCACGATATCAAGAGATCGGATTGTATCGAACGATATTCCCTATAGAGCAGCAAACCAATCGGCAAAATATCTCCACACGGATATTTTCCCAACAAATTGCCAACTAAACTCATCGAAGAGCATGACGACAAGCACCAATGGAAAGACGTGGAGCCTCTTATGAGAACGCCAGTCCCATATTGCAAGTCCGAGAATAATGAGATCAACGCCGAACCATCCCATGTATACGGGAGTCGTACCATCGTCTGGGAAAGACCTGACCATCAATCTATCAAGCCCGGCAGGAGCCAGTATGAACGCAGTAGAAATCATGAATCTGGCATGGGTGGCCGCATCGCTTCGATAGTAAATAGCCAAACCATATAGCAACGTGAATATGCACGGATTCATTATGAGCAGAAACAAAAAGGCATAATCAAAATCATTCGCCGGAGGTTGCAAGTGTTGTCCATAGTGAATTAGTAGCAGCACACTTATAACCATAATTGGAGCTATCACAAAAGATAGTCTTCCAATGACACTGTGCAGTTTTAGATAGCGAATCCGGATCAAAAGCGGTTGCAATATTAGTAGAAAAAACCACGCACTAAGAGCGACACCATGCACATAGTGCAGATTCGTTTTCAACGAAAGTGGGTGCGAATAGAACGAAGGCCAAAAGCCCCACACCACCACCACCGAAAGCGCAATCGTTAGAAAGAATCCGTTCCGGTACATAAAGTTATTGAGCTGCATATTTTTCCAGTTAACCAAGGAGAGTATGTTGAATTTTCAAGCCAGCTCAACCTAACCAGCAAGCCGCTTACGCCTGATTAATCCAACGTTCTCGCAACGCGAAAGCCCATGCCGGTGCTTCGATAGTTTTGCAGCGTGGCGTTCAGGCCCGGCAACCAGTTCCGGCTTGCGGAACGGATCATGCGCGGTGAATCACCCCAGTCACCACCGCGCACCATTCTGTATGCGCACGATCTGGTGCCGTTCATAAATGCGAACTCGCCGCTGATGTTCAGCACGATGTCATTTTCATAAGCCGAACCATCGGTAGGCGCATCGGCATATGAATTAGTGAAACAGTCTTGAACCAT
>DATAHE010000361.1:0-5434 GCA_036263355.1 Steroidobacteraceae bacterium
TCACGTGCGCCACTATCAGTCTGACGTGTGGCTAATTCCAAATTTTCGCGTGCTGCACGTTGTAAATAAGTTTCCTGTCTGATTTGCGAGCTAACCATACCGCCACTAAAAATAGGCACGGTAATACCAACAGATATCACCGTACCGTTCCAGCTATTCACTCCCTGTGACGTATCAAAGTTATTGAACGTTTTGTTGTTATTATATGAAGCGCCCAATGTCAGCGAGGGATAACGATAGGTTTTGACTGTACCCAAGTCATAAGTGGCGGTATCCAGTGCGATGCGTGCCGCAGCAAGATTGAGATTGCTCTCCATCGACTTGCGTACCCATTCTTCTTCGTTCTGCGGTTCTGGAACAATCAACGGCACATCATCAATTGGTGCAGCAAGCGTGTCGACAAAGTTACCAGCAATCACGCGCAAACTTTCCTGCGCGCTAGCTAACGAACGCTTTGCAGAAATCACGGTGGCATTAGCAGTGTCACGAGCAGCACGAGCTTCTTGCACATCGGTGTTGGCACTTAAGCCCACTTCAAAACGCTTTTCCTGCTGTTCGAGTTGCTTGTTAAAAGCAGCAAGACTGGCCTGAGCAGAATTCAGAATGTCCTGCGCGCTCAGCACACCGAAGTAAGCACTCGCAACGCGAATCGCCAGATCCTGTTCAGCAGCGTGATAAGTAAGGTCGGCTTGTGCCAACACATAGTCCGTGCGCTTCAGATTGCGCAGCATCAGGGGAATATTGACTCTTTCGGTTGCGCTGATTCCGTAAGAACCACCACGCTTGGTGTATGAATCTGTAGGTCGCGGCGCAAGCGGATCGTACAAGCCCACGCTGTTGCATTGTGCAGAGTTCTCACTACATACCATGGACGTCCAATTTGCATTGGCCGCAATATTTGGCAGCAATTGCGCCCATGCCTGTGGACGAGCTTCGCGATTAGCCAGGCGATTGGCATCGGCGGCACGAATCTGTGGATCGTTCTGCGCGGCGCGATCATAGATTTCCAGCAGGTTGGTGGCATGTGCGGGCAGCGCAGCAGCCACTAACAATGCAACCCATAGGGACTTTTTGGTTAGATTTAAAGACAGCATGAGTGTTGGTTTCAGTTTTGGTTTTCAGTAAGTGGGTATGGAAGCGTCGACATCACGAGACCAGGCCAGGATGCCGCCGCTGAGATTGAGCGCGTTAAAGCCATTTAGTTGCAAAAATTTTGCAATTTCGAGACTGCGTCGACCGGATCGACACAGCACTACGACATCGCGGTTACGATCCAGTTCGCTAATGCGCTCTGGGACGGAAGCCATGGGGATGTGGACCACCTGCGGTACGCTGGCCACAGCCAGCTCCCAGTCTTCGCGTACGTCCAGCAAAGTCATCGCATCGCCTTGTTCGCGACGCTTGAGAAAATCTGCCGGACTGATTTCGGAAATGGAAGCATTCATGGTTTCGTCCTAGAACACGAAAGCCTGGGGTTTTGTTGCACCGTCAAGCACTGGAACATCAGAAGTTTCAAACAGCACCTCACGATGCCATTGATTAACGCTAAGTCGGGTGATGCGGTTTACCTGCATTACCGGCGCCAGGCCAGTAATCATCACTAGACGACCGCCCTGTTTCAGCATGCGTTCAAAGTGCTCATCGTATACCGGCAAAGAGGCAGCAACGATAATGGCATCATACGTATTGCTGGAATTTAACGCGGCGGCCTCGCCGACCTCGACGGAAACATTGTTGGTAACAGCGGCAAGCAGGTTTTTCCTTGCCTGCTCGGCCAACACCGCCCGAGGTTCAACGCAGCGAACTTGCTTGGCCAGTCTTGCCATGCAGGCGGCGAGATAGCCATTCCCGACACCGACGAGCAGTACTTCGTCGGAAGGCTTAAGGGCAAGGGCCTGTAACAGCCGACCTTCAACCTTGGGGGCAAAGGTGTGTTCGCCTTCGCCGAGCGGAATGGAGGTGTCCGCAAATGCCAGATCGCGATAGGCCACAGGTACAAATAACTCGCGCGGAACATCCATCATGGCCTGCAATACATTTTCGTCCAGCACCGACCAGCACCGGATCTGCTGGCTGATCATCTGCTGACGCTGGGGTTCAAGCTGGGCATTCATCGTTATTTCTCACCGATCAGGGCACGGCGCGACTGCGCGAACTTTTGAAGTCGGGCAATCGCGGTTCAAAGGAAGCTAAGCCTACGAAGTTTATGTCATCCGGACAAGCACCATTCACTGTTCGTGCGCATTTTTTGTCCCGGCATTGACGGCATTGCACCGTAAAAATCGCATGTACTTAACAGGGACTGTTCAGTATTTGCCTGAGCGAAGGCGAGCGGCGAAGATTATTGAATTTTGCCACGCTAAAACTTGTCGAAAACAACATGGCGAACGACATAAATCTATCGCCATGGCCATTATGGTCAATATATGTAATTAACAAATAAACCATAATATATGCTTTCCTTTGACGCGTGATGTGCAGTAATAGGGGCATGGTTTCTGCATTTACTGCAACATTCACGGACAATATTGAAACTCGATTTATAAGATACGCTACGACTTCCGATGCAAGGTTTGTTGATACTTTTTCTGGTGATTACTGCCGCCGCACTGGTGGCCATGTTGTGGCTGCGTCGCCGCGATATGCTGGAAGCCACAAAGCTGGTTAAACATCTTTACACGAGTGCCGAAGCCGGCCGACGTTCGCAGATTTCTGTCAATGGCATCGTTGCGCCGTTAGCCGATGGCGTGCATACGCTGATCGATCAGCTCGCAGCCCAGCAACACTTGTTGCGCGAACATGACCGTCAATTGCAGTCGTTGCTGCAACGTTCGCGCGAGCCGATGGCCTTGCATGGCGAGCACATCGTCATCGCCAACGATGCATTTGCGGCACTGCTTGGTAAATCTCGCGGCACTGAATTGCAGGGAAAATTGCTGGTAGAACTGGTGCCACGCGAATATGCGTCGTTACTCAACAATCATCTGCATCGCGCCATGCATGACGAAGCAGTGCCCGAAAAGCTGGAACTGGAGCTGACACCCCGCGCTGGCCAGATTGCCCAAGTGGAGCTGTCTTACCAGTTGCTGGAATATCAGGGTGATCCAGTCCTGTTGCTCCGGCTGATAGAAATGACTCCACGCCGCACACCGCAACCCGCCAACAAGGAATCATCCGCGTCGCGCAGCACCGCATGGGAAACGCTGGATTCAGTGGGCGATGCCATCGTCAGCACCGATGCGCTTGGACAGGTGGAATACATCAATCGCGCTGCCGAACAGTTGTTGATGGTGTCGATTGTGGATGCACTGGGTAGACAGTTTTCAGAGTTCGTATCGCTAGTTGACGAGAATGACCGTCATCCACTGGCTGATCCTGTCAAGCAGTGCCTGGCCAGCGGTGCCCGAGTAACTGCAGGCAGACGCAGCCTGATGCTCGGCAAGCAAGGCACGGAAGATCGTTCTGTCGATGTCACGGTTTCACCGTTACGCAATGCCTATGGCGATCAAATCGGCACGGTGGCAACGCTGCGCGATGTTAGTGAGCTACGTGGTCTGACGCGGCAGATGTCATATCAGGCTACCCATGATGCGCTTACTGGATTGTGCAATCGTCACGAGTTTGAGCGTCATACCAAGGATGCCATTGAAGCGGCACAAGCAAACAAGTCTCACCACGTGCTGTGTTATCTCGACCTTGATCGCTTCAAGCAGGTGAACGACACCGCAGGTCATCTTGCTGGTGATGGGCTGCTGCGTGAAGTGGCAGCGCTGATCAAATCAGCTGTTCGCGACTCCGATGTGGTGGGTCGTTTGGGTGGCGATGAATTCGGCTTGATACTGAAAGGCTGTCCGCTGGAAAAAGCCACGCACATTGCAGAAGAAGTGGTGCACAAGATCAGCGAGTTCCATTTCGTATGGAAGGACCGCATTTTCATGATTGGCGTCAGTATTGGTCTGGTGGAATTGTCATCAGAGACTGGTACGCTGGAAGAAATACTGACAGCCGCAGATTCTGCCTGCTATGTCGCAAAACGTCGTGGCAATCACGTGCATGTCTATACCGCGCAGGATGAAGCTGCCGCACGGCAACGCGGTGAGATTCACTGGTTGCAGAAGTTGCAAATCGCACTCAAGGATCAGCAATTCGAATTAATGGTGCAGCCAATCGTCGCCGTCGCTGCCGAATTGCGAAACGATGGACCGGCGCTGGAAGTGTTGTTACGCATGCATGACGACCATCTTCCCGAAGGCATCCCACCGACTGAATTCCTGCGTGCCGCGGAACGCTATCGCTTGATGATGGAAGTCGATCGCTGGGTCGTGCAGACCTCTTTCACTGCACTTGGTCGCGGCAATATTCGCCTGCCCACTGGCAGATCGCTGGCGATTAACCTGTCAGGGCAAACGCTGGGCGATCCCGCATTTCTGGAATTCGTGGTGGATTGTCTTGATCGCAGCGGCGTTGCGCCAAGACAGGTTTGCTTTGAAGTGACCGAACAGGCCGTGATGACCAACATCGAACATGCGCGTCGATTCATCGGTGTGCTGCACGGCATGGGATGCCGATTTGCGCTGGATGATTTTGGTCGTGGCCTGTCTTCCTTTGGCAATCTCAAGCACCTCGCCATTGATTACCTGAAGATTGATGGCTCATTCATTCGCAACCTTGCTACCGATACAGTCAATCAGGCGATGGTTGCCGCCATGGTGAAACTGGCGCGCACGCTCAACTTCAAAATCATTGCGGAGCAAGTTGAAGACCGTGCCTCGCTGGATGCGGCACGACAAATGGGTGTGGACTTTGTACAAGGTTTCGAACTGGCCAGACCCCAATCTCTGGTGCGCGTCACTCGAACGCCAACTACTGTCTGATAATTTCCTGCGTTTCTGCAATACCTGATCATTAGCGTTTATCAACTCGCCGCGTGATAAATCTCGAACTCTTTCGCAGCTGCCAGTATTTATCAATATAAATCTCTGCGTGTAGGGTTGTGACCTGCCAGAACGTCTCCTTTAATCTCCCCAAAGAATGAAAGTACCGATGCATGCATGGGTTGTGCAGAAAATCCGCTTGCGTGCCGACAAGAATTGTCGCAAGGTCAGCGCTTGATAGAAATCTATCGGTCGATGGTCTGAAGACCTCCGTCGTAGGTACCCGAATCGTCAACCGGATCAGTACGACGTGGTTTGCTCATAGTTGAAGAAAGAAGAAAAAATCTTTGTGAGACAGACATCATGACAAGCGCAGAACATTCCAGCTCTGCAAGTGAATCGCCGCCCGATATGAGCTGGCGGGTGCGTCTACTTAATACCCTGCTCTTAACAGTCGTACTACTAGGCACACTGTTTTTCATTTTCAACTCAGTGGTTAACACCGGATTTGCAACGTCAACGCGTGGCGTCATCAACATGGCGATGTTGCTGCTGCTATA
>DATAHE010000362.1:0-1535 GCA_036263355.1 Steroidobacteraceae bacterium
GATAGCACTGCCGTTCGCAGGCATGACACCGGAAGTGGTGACACTAATGTCGGGCGTTACGGTGCCACTATTGTCGATCACGCTTGCAATGGATGGCAACAACACTTTATCAAGACCCGCAAGCACATCCTTTGCCATTGATCCAAAGCCAATGTTGTGGCAACCGCTGGTGCAGCTGCTTGAACCATTGTTGGTTACCATCATGCTGTTGAAATGATTGAAGGTCGTGCCCACTGCATGGTAACGGCCCACAACGTTGCCCTGCGCATTCTTCGTTAAGCCGAATGTATCGTGCCCATCGTTGAGCAGACCAAATCGGGCCAGTGATGATGCGATACGTGGAGTAGAGATATAAGGCCCTGCTACATGACAATCGACGCATGGACGATTGCGATCAACTTCAATCGGCAGGTTCCAGAAATTGGCTTCGAGTGTATTTGGTGCCGCAGCACCAGCAACGGTCGGTGACACGATATTCGTCGAAGCACCAAGCGCACTTGTTCTTGATTCAAAGAAGCAGGTGTTTCCATTCGCACGATTGTGCATCAGCAGCTCAATAGAGACGGCATTGAAGAAAGGTGGCGTCGTACCGCCGCCGAAACCATTGTTTAACCAGCGACAGGCAAACACCAGATCAACGCTATCGTTAATTCGCGCATATCCAACGGCATCGTTAACTGGCGCAGGGCCAGGAGCAAACAAGATGCCCTTATTGCAATTAAGCTGAGTCGCAACCGCTGCGACATCAGCATCAGAAAAACTCAACTGTTGTTTACATGTGTTTACGTAGCTATTCAGCGTTTCACCTTGTTGCACAGTGACCGCGATGGTCGCACTGGACTGAGGCTTTACACCCGTTGGCGCCATCATGGTAACGGTTAGCGTTGCAGTGAAATTACCTGCGGTCGTATAGACATGGCTGGAAGTTTTAATTCCAGTGGCGTCGTCGAATGACTGCGACTCCGTGCCATCACCATAATTCCAGTGATACTGACACGGGTAACTACCCACGCATTGCGACCTACTACCGTCAAAATTAGTTGTCCACGGCATGATGCCGCTGAGATTGGTTGATGCGGTTGCATCCGCGACAACTGTCGCAGCTTGTGCGGACATCGTCGCCAGCGAGGCAAGCAGTGCAATTGATACAGGGATAATCCAGCTACGGGTGAAGGTTGTCATGAGAAGGCCTCGTTTTTATTAAATTGCCAGAAAGTACTAAGGAGCCAATTTTCCAATTGTATGACAATTCAATGGATAAAAGACACCGGTATCTCTAAGTAAATTACGAAATTCGCTGCCGGGCCAGCCAAACGATCCCAACTGCTCAGCCACATGCACGAACATTGAAAGCAGATTATTGATGCTGGTTGCCACATTCACAGCCGTAATACACAACGATTAACACGTATTACTCCAACTCTATGCTTGCGATACGCTGATTCCCCTCAACAGGAGCTATCCATGATCATCATTGAAGGTGCCCCCGTATCAAGCGCGGACTCGTTTACAGTTTCGGGGCTATTGGTACTTCG
>DATAHE010000363.1:0-1906 GCA_036263355.1 Steroidobacteraceae bacterium
TAATGCGCCCGTGAAGCCAAAATAGTCACATCAATCACTGCCGTGCCGTCTTCTGAATCGCACCAAGATTCTCAGACCAAGGCACCGCGGAGTCACACCATATCTGACGTTTAGGTGGCAACTGCGCGCGCTCATCGAGGCAACCAACTCGTAAAGAAAATGATTGCGGATCAGTTGCAGCGCTTGAATAAACTGGCGTTCCACAATTACCACAGAACGTATGCATGCGTTTATTGCCGCTATCAGCAGTCTTGAGATATGACGCTGGTTTACCTGTGTGCAGAACAAAATTTTTCTTTGCCGCAGGCACATTCACACGATAAGCCGAACCCGTCAGCATCTGACAATCAGCACAGTGACAGAGTGAAACCTTCTCGGAGTCAACTTCTGCTGAATAAGTAATCTGCCCGCAATGGCATTTACCATGGACTTTCACGCTTTCTCCTATTTAATTCAGGACAAATTGACTGCAAAAGGAATTGCAAGCTCAGTCTTTTAACAACACTTTGATATCTATGCCCAGTCGTTCGATCCGGGTTTTAATCTGCGGCCACTCTTCTTTCAGAAACTTGGCTTTTTCACGCTTCATCAACAATGCACGCACGCCTTTTCTTACAAGAAGACCTTCGCCGCGCTTTTTCTCAGTCAACTCTTCCCGCGCCAATTCCTTGTACACCTTCGCGACGGTTAGCGGATTGATTTGAAAGTCGCTTGCGAGTTGCCGTACGGAGGGCAACATCTCACCTTCTGGATAGGTTTCATCAAGGATGCGGTGAATCAACAAATCCATTAACTGCCGATAGATAGGCGTGTGTTCATCCCAGTGGTGAATGGCTTGGCTCATAGATGGAGCTTGACACCAAATCCGCTTTGTGTAAATACTGTATTACGTGAGTAATACAGTAAACAAAATATCGGCACTGGCTGCGCGCAAGTCAAATGATTCTCCTGCCGATCAACCGCCAGGAGATGCCATGGATCGCGCATTGCCTCCGCAATCGCTGCTTCGCAAATATGGCGCTTACATGCTGGCTGCAATTTTAGTTGTTGCGATTGTGGCCCTGCTGTTCAAGCGATATGGGCGTGCTGATACATTGCTGGTGGATAAAGATCGTTTGACGATTGCCGTTGTTCAGCGAGGGTCCTTCCAGGAATTCGTACCACTTACTGGCTCGGTAGCCCCGATTGATAGCGTATATGTCGACATAGCAGAACCCGGACAGGTAGCGGAAATATTCACCGAAGCCGGCAATATCGTGGAAGCAGGACAGGTGTTGGTGCGCCTGACAAGTAGCGGTCCCGAGACCGAATTGATGAACAGCGAGAATCTCCTCGCTCAGCAGGTTAATGCGCTAAGCGGAACCAAGCTGCAGTATGAACAAACGCGCCTTAGCACGGAGCGGAACATTATTGACATGCGTGCCGACCTGGAGAAGTTGACTGCTGGTTATCAACGCATGCTCAAGCTGACCGATTCCGGAGCCATCAAGCAAGCGGATGTTGACGACACACTCATTGAAATTAAACGCGAGCAACAATCGCTGGCCGCGATGGAAAAATCATTGGCACTGAGCGAAAACGAAGGCCGAAAACAAATTGACACAATGCAGCGCGTGATTGACACACTAAGCAGTAAGCTTGTCATTGCCAGAAACAATCTGGATATGTTGCACGTTCGCGCGCCCATTCATGGACAACTCACAAGCTTCGATGTTCATCTGGGTCAACGAGTGATGCCTGCGCAGCGCATCGGTCAAATTGATCAAATCGATAACACTAAAATAATAGCGTCAGTGGACGAGTTCTATCTCAATCGCGTTAGCGTCAATCAGCCAGCCGTCGCAACTATCGACGGGAAAGCTTACGACTTAAGAGTCACGAAGGTTTATCCGGAGGTTCGCGACCG
>DATAHE010000364.1:0-18281 GCA_036263355.1 Steroidobacteraceae bacterium
CGCGACATTCAGGACAAGTGACTCCCGTCATGCCGCTATTTATTTGGATATTTGCGAATTCGTAAAAGATTTTTGCAGGAGCAAGGGATACCCATTATCGCAGTTGGGTTGATGCTCGCTCCCAGACGCTACTTACTTTTCACATGGAGCGAGTGGCCTCGCCTATCTCTTCTTCTATTTTTCTTCCTGCCAAATTAGAAAGAAAAATAACAAAAGAAAGATTGGTCGGGACGAGAGGATTTGAACCTCCGACCCCTTGCACCCCATGCAAGTGCGCTACCAGGCTGCGCCACGTCCCGACTCAGGAGAATCAGCAACCACAGAACGGGTTGCGAAGGGCGCGCATCATAGCGGATGGCCTGCCCCACTCAAAGAGAAATTTAACGTCGCAATATTTTCATTACGTCTTCAAGTTCAGTACGTAACTGCTTGATCAGCTGCTGGGATTGCGAAACATCCTCACGCGCTTCTTCACCTTCAAGACGACCGCGAGCACCACCAATAGTGAAGCCCTGATCATAAAGAAGACTGCGAATCTGACGGATGACGAGCACGTCCTGACGCTGGTAGTAACGACGGTTACCCCGACGCTTTACCGGACTGAGTTGTTCGAATTCCTGCTCCCAGTAGCGCAAGACATGCGGCTTGACGTTACACAGTTCGCTTACTTCACCAATAGTGAAATAGCGTTTGCCCGGAATAGGAGGAAGTTCATTGTTGTTCGCTGGTTCCAGCATAGGCTTCTACTCTGGCTTTCAATTTTTGGCCGGGACGGAAAGTCACTACACGACGAGCACTAATCGGAATCTCTTCGCCTGTTTTAGGATTTCTTCCAGGTCTTTGATTTTTATCACGCAAATCGAAGTTACCAAACCCTGATAACTTGATCTGCTCCCCGTTAGAAAGAGCTGAACGCAACTCCTCAAAAAACAGATCGACCAATTCGCCCGCTTCGCGTTTGTTCAACCCTAACTGGTCAAACAATGCTTCTGCGATTTCGGCCTTGGTCAGTGCTGCCATTGGATTGTCCCGCTTACTTGTCTCGGAGTTGTGCGTTAAGACGTTGTGACAGATGTTCGATAACTCGTGTTGTCGTTGCATCGACATCTGCGTCCGTCAAGGTCCGCGAAGTATCCTGCAAATTGAGCCCTAACGCTATGCTTTTCTTACCTTTATCACTGTCTTTTCCATGATACACATCGAACACATACACATCTTGCAGCAGATCACCCGCAGCACCACGCACACTCTGTTTAATAGCATCAAAGCCCACGGCCTCGTCGACCCAGAATGCGAGGTCACGCCGCACCGCAGGGAACTTTGAAATTTCTTTATATTCAGAAACTTGAGACGCAAAGCTTGAATTTATTTCCAACTCGAAAACATAGGCCGGATAACTCAAATCGAGCGCCTTGACCACTCGCGGATTAAGCAGACCAACCCAGCCAACGTGATTTCCATTACGCAGAACACGCGTCGCCTGACCGGGATGCAGAGCCGCGAGCGAGGCACGCTCGAAGGCAAACTCATCGAAGCAACCCGTGGCTCGCATTAGCGCCTCCAAATCTGACTTTACGTCGTAGAAGTCCACGTCGCGTTCATGCTCGGCCCATTGCTTCGCGGATAAAGTACCGCCGACAATCCCCGCCAGCACATTGGTTTCGGACTTGCCGTCACCAGAGAACTTGCGCCCTGCTTCAAACAACCGCACGCGCGTTTGCTGGCGGCGCTGATTAAACGACAACGCCTGTACTAAGCCTGGCCACAATGACAGACGCATCACCCCGAGTTCCGATGAAATTGGGTTCGCCAACTCCAGTCCGACCTGATCTGGAAACAACACGCGCTGAATAGCGGGATCGGTAAAACTGTAGGTAATGGCCTCCTGATAACCGCGATCAATGAGCAACTCAGCAACTCTTTCGACCGAGATGCGATGTTCCGTGACAGGTCGCAATCGCTGCGACATGGGCGCAGGCGTGGTGGCAATGTTGTCGTAACCATAGATGCGCGCTACTTCTTCAATCACGTCCGCTTCGATGCTGATATCAAATCGCCAGCTTGGTGGCGTTACTTGCCACTGATCACTGCCATTAGGCGAGGCTTGCATGCCCAACGACAACAAGATCGCGGTCACCTTATCAATTGCGATCTGTTGTCCCAGAACACTTTGCAATCGCTGATGGCGTAAAGTGATGGCCGAACGCGCTTTGCTTGCAGATTCGGCTTTGGTGATCTGCACGGGCCCTGCACTGCCCCCTGCGGCTTCCAGAATCAATTGCGTTGCGCGCTCCATCGCACGTTCTTGAAGATTGAAATCGACGCCGCGTTCGAAACGTTGCGATGCATCCGTCACCAATCCATAACGACGACCACGTCCTGCAATCGCATCTGGCTCAAAGAAAGCAACCTCAAGCAGTACATCTGTTGTCGAATCATTGATAGCACTTTCCATTCCGCCCATCACGCCAGCCATTCCTTGTGCAGCTTTCTCGTCAGCAATAACGAGCACATCATTGGTGAGCTTGATGGGCTTGCCATCCAGCAATGTTGTTTCTTCCTGATCGCGCGCCTGACGCACGACAATACCGCCATTCAACTTGCCAAGATCGTATGCATGCATCGGCTGTCCGAGTTCGAGCAATACATAGTTAGTAACATCTACGACAGCATTGATGGAGCGAACACCGGCGCGACGCAAACGCTCGCGCAGCCAGTCGGGAGCGGCCGAACTTGGCTTAATGCCACGAATCACACGGCTGACAAATTTGCGACAACCCGATGATTCAATGCGAACCGGAAATTTATCTTGAATAGTCGCCACTACGGGCATCTGAATGGGTACCTCAAGCGCCTTGCCATTGAGCGCAGCCACTTCACGCGCAACACCCAGCACACTCATGCAATCACCGCGATTAGGCGTGAGATTGATTTCAAAAATAGTGTCGTTGAGCTTCAAAGCATCAAGCAAGTTTTGGCCGGTGATCAACGACGCAGGCAACTCAAGCAATCCATTACTTTCTTCCGCAAGACTAAGTTCCTTCGCCGAACACAACATGCCGAAGGATTCTACCCCGCGAAGTTTAGCTTTCTTGATCTCCATGCCATTAGGCATCACTGCACCGACGGTAGCGAGCGGTACTTTGATACCCGCGCGTACATTCGGAGCACCACAGACAATTTGCAACTCTTGCTTGCCATCGCTCACGCGACAGACAGAAAGTTTTTCAGCATCGGGATGCTTGTTCGTTTCCAGTACTTCCGCCACCACAATGCCGGACATTGAGGGAGCCGCTGAGGATATTCCTTCGATTTCAAGACCAGCCATGGTGAGAGAATGCGCTAGTGACTTGACGTCGCTGCTTACATTCACCCACTCAGATAACCACTGCAAACTGATTTTCATATCATCACTTCATCGGGTTGCATTTAATTGAACTGCTTCAAGAAGTTAATGTCGTTCTCGAAATACAGACGAATGTCATTGATCTTGTAACGCAACATGGTGAGGCGCTCCACACCCATGCCAAAGGCGTAGCCGGTAAATTTCTCGGGATCAATATCCACCGCTTTCAACACATTCGGATGCACCATGCCGCAACCAGCCACTTCCAGCCAACCTGTCTGCTTGCACACACGACAACCCTTGCCGCTGCAGGCAACACAAGAAATATCAACTTCTGCGGAAGGCTCAGTAAAAGGAAAATACGAAGGACGCAGGCGCATGCTGACATCGGCTTCGAAGAAGGATTTCATAAATTCATGCAGCACGGACTTCAGATTGGCAAAGCTGATGTTCTCATCAACCACCAATCCTTCAACCTGATGAAACATCGGGGTATGCGTCATATCTGAATCGCAACGATAAACACGTCCCGGCGCGATCACTCGCAGCGGAGCCTGCATCTGCTTCATTGCACGCACCTGCACGGGTGAAGTATGTGTACGCAGCAAACGGCCATCACCGAAATAAAAGGTATCGTGCATGGCGCGTGCAGGATGATTGTCCGGAATATTCAGCGCCGCGAAGTTATGCCAATCGTCTTCAATCTCTGGACCATCGACGATATCGAAACCCGCATTGCGAAACAGCGTTTCGATGCGCATGCGTGAACGTGTCACCGGATGAAAGCCGCCGATACCTTGGCCACGTCCCGGCAACGTCACGTCAATAGTTTCAGCAGCCAGTTGCTTCTCAAGCTCAATTGCTTGCAATGCATCGCGACGTGCATCAAGCGCCTTGGTCAATTGATCCTTCGCCGCATTGATCACCGCACCCGCCACACGACGAGCATCAGGATCCATCGACCCAAGACTTTTCAAACGTTCAGTCAGCTCGCCTTTCTTGCCGAGCAAACGCACGCGAATCTGTTCAAGATCCGTTAGCGCATTGCACGCAGCGATGTCATTCAACGCAGTAGCGGATAATGATTCGATATCGATGGATGAAGCAGTCATGAATTCAGGATTTTATTGCCGTCGGAGTGTGCAGATTTGATTTTAGTATCCTGTTTTAAAAACCGTCAAAAACATATGAGTTTTTTGCGGAGCTATTGGGATGTTCAGGCACTTTTGAAAACAGGATACTGAAATCAAACAGACAACGTAACCCACCAATCAAAAGGCCGCGCCATCTTTTACAATGACGCGGCCAATTTAGCGAATCACAACAACCTGAATCAGGCTGCTGCTTTCACAGCTGGCAAAGCAGCTTTGGCTTTTTCAACCACTGCAGCGAATGCATTGGTGTCGTGCATAGCCAGGTCAGCCAGTGCCTTGCGATCAATTGCGATACCAGCATTGGCGACGCCGGCCATCAGCTTGCTATAAGACAAGCCATAAACACGAGCCGCTGCATTGATACGCGTGATCCACAGTGCGCGGAAATCACGCTTCTTCGCACGACGATCACGATAGGCATATTGACCAGCCTTGATGACTGCCTGTTTGGCAGCACGGAAGACTTTACGACGGGCGTTGTAATAACCCTTCGCTTTCTTAAGAACTTTGTTGTGTCTGGCGCGAGCAATCACGCCACGTTTAACGCGAGCCATGTGTCACCTCCGATTAACTATTAGGGAGCAAAGAATCCAGACGCGGTAGATCCTGCTTGGACACCATGCTTGGTGAACGAAGCTGACGCTTACGCTTGCTGGGTTTCTTCGTCAGGATGTGACGACGATGGGACTGGGCTCGTTTGAACCCATTGGCAGTGGCGCGAAAACGCTTCGCAGCTGCCCGTTTAGTTTTCAACTTAGGCATTACATATCCTCAACTTGTTTAGCCTGTTAAATCCTTTTGCTGACCTGCTTATTCAAGCAGGCAAACAAAGGTTCATAAGGCGGGACACAAATTCACACGCGAACGTGCTGGTTTGTGCTCACTTCTTTTTTGGCCCAATCAGCATCACCAGTTGACGACCTTCCATCACAGGGAACTGCTCTACCGTGCCCACTTGAGCAAGGTCTTGCTGCACCCGTTCTAGAATTTCGCGCCCGATATCCTGATGCGCCATTTCGCGACCACGGAAGCGTAACACTACCTTGGCCTTGTCCCCTTCTGTAAGAAAGCGGATCAGATTACGTAGTTTAATCTGATAGTCGCCTTCCTCCGTCCCGGGACGAAACTTGATTTCCTTGATCTGAATCTGCTTCTGGTTGCGCTTCGCTGCATGCGCTTTCTTGTTCGCTTCGAACAAGAACTTGCCAAAATCCATGATGCGACAAACCGGCGGATCGGCCGTAGGAGAAATTTCTACGAGATCCAACCCTGCTTCTTCGGCCATTTTCATGGCATCGAATTTGCTTAAAACACCGGCCTGATTGCCTTGCGCGTCAATGATGCGTAGTCGGGGCGCACTGATTTCGTCATTGCGTCGTACGCGTTTGGAAGTTGGAGCAGCGATGCGTCGATCCTCTTAAAACCAGAACAGATATCAAGCAAATACGTTATTCAAAAACAATCCGGCCGCGGCTCGCGATTTCGTTGGCAAGCTTTTGTGCAACCACCTCTACCGGCATTGCCCCAAAATCTTTGCCACTGCGCGTGCGCACGGCCAGGGCATTTGATCCTGCTTCGCGTTCGCCTGCTACCAGAAGGTAGGGGATGCGCTGCAGTGTATGTTCGCGGATCTTAAAGCCCACCTTCTCGTTGCGCAAGTCCGTTTCAACTCGAAGCCCCTGATTTCTCAGTATTTCGGCCGTTTTGATGACGTATTCGTCCTGCGCGTCGGTAATACTCATTAAAACCGCCTGCACGGGTGCCAGCCATGTCGGAAAAGCGCCCGCGTGTTCCTCGATGAGAATTCCCAGAAAACGCTCTAACGAACCGAAAATGGCGCGATGAAGCATGACCGGAACCTGCTTGCTACCATCGCGCGCAACATATTCCGCACCCAGACGTCCGGGCATGGAGAAGTCCACCTGAATGGTGCCGCATTGCCAGAACCGCCCGATGGAATCTTTCAGCGTGAATTCAATTTTTGGCCCATAAAACGCGCCCTCACCGGGCTTTTCGCTCCAGGGAAGATTGCGACCGTTCAACGCTTGAGCCAGTGCGCTTTCCGCCTTGTCCCAGACTTCATCTGACCCCAATCGTTCTTTGGGTCGCGTCGCGAGTTTATAAATGACCTCTTTGAACCCAAAGTCATCGTAAACCCTGTGCAGCAGATCGATGAAGGTCACCGCTTCGTCTTGAATCTGATCTTCAGTACAAAAGATATGCGCATCGTCCTGAACGAAACCTCGCACACGCATCAAGCCGTGCAATGCACCCGATGCCTCGTTGCGGTGACAAGAACCAAATTCCGCGAGTCGATATGGAAGATCGCGATAGCTCTTGATGCCCTGGTTGTAGACCTGGATATGACAGGGGCAATTCATTGGCTTAACGGCGAAGAGTCTTTTCTCCGATTCAGTGACGAACATGTCCGCATGGAAATTGGCCCAGTGGCCTGACTTTTCCCACAATGAACGATCCACCAGTTGCGGTGTACGGATTTCGCGATAACCGTTATCGCGCCATAACTCACTCATGTATTGAGTAATGACTTGATACAGGCGCCAACCTTTTTCATGCCAGAACACCATGCCGGGCGCTTCTTCCTGCATATGGAATAGATCCAGCGCCTTGCCTACCTTGCGGTGATCGCGCTTCTCGGCTTCTTCCAGTCGAGTGAGATACGCCTTCAGACTCTTCTCGTCGGTCCATGCGGTACCGTAAATACGTTGCAGCATTTCGTTCTTTGAATCGCCACGCCAGTAAGCGCCCGCCAACTTCGTCAGCTTGAATGCGCGCAGAAAACGGGTATTGGGCACATGCGGGCCACGACACATGTCCACATATTCCTCATGGTGATACATGCCCATGGCTTTTTCATCAGGCATGTCTTCGATCAAACGTAGCTTGTAATCTTCACCACGCGACTTGAAGATTTCGATCACTTCAGCCCGAGGCGTCATCTTCTTGATAACGTCGTAATCTTTCGTTACCAATTCACGCATGCGCGCTTCTATTGCCTCTACGTCTGTTGGCGTAAATGGTCGCTCGTAGGAAATATCATAGTAAAAACCATCGTCAATGACCGGGCCGATCACCATCTTAGCGGTGGGATACAACTGCTTAAGTGCATGCCCCAGCAAGTGGGCAAAGGAGTGACGAATGATTTCCAGACCTTCTTGATCTTTGGGTGTGATGATCTGGACCTTTGCGTCATTGTCTACAACATCACTGGCGTCCACCAGTTTGCCGTCAACCTTGCCAGCCACGGTGGATTTCGCCAACCCCGGACCAATGCTGGCAGCAATTTCAGCAACGCTAACCGGCTTCGGAAAGCTGCGTTGGGAACCATCAGGTAAGGTAATCGTTGGCATTGTGGCGACGGAAAATCCAAGTGATCAAACGAGAATACTGGTTGAGTATCACAGGATCAAGTTGATCGTGGAAAAGAGGGAGAAATCAATGCGCACACACGCTTTTGCATGCTTGAGCGAATTCGGACTACTACCAGAACCCAGGCCCTGTTCCGCTACAATCTGCCATTTGCTGGATACTGACGGAATTAATGATGGCCACCGCGCCCACTCGTAAGACATCACAAAGGAATGCAATCATTGACGCGTTGCGCGGGCTGGCAATCGTACTCGTCGTACTCCATCACACTGGATTGCGCTTTCCTTTAAAACAAACCGTGCTGGCGGACTGGCTGCCAACACGTCTACTGAATTCGCTTATCTACAACGGATACGAAGCGGTTTTCGTTTTCTTCGTCATCTCTGGTTTTCTGATCACCAGCATCAGTTTAGATCGCTGGGGCTCACTCAATCGTATCAACATAAAATCGTTCTATGGTCGGCGCATCGCGCGCATCGTGCCTTGTCTGTTATTGCTGGTAATCACTCTCAGCGTTCTGCACCTACTCAATCTTAAATACTATGCAATTGCCCGCGAGGGCCAGTCGCTGGGTGGTGCAATATTTTCTGCTCTTGGCATGCATCTAAACTGGTATGAGGGCCGAACCGGCTATCTGCCGGGTGGCTGGGACATTCTGTGGTCCTTATCAATTGAAGAAACGTTCTATCTTGCGTTACCAATCTTCTGCTTGTTTATTCGATCACGCTGGCTGTTTATCAGCTTATTGTTACTTCTGGCACTTTCACTGCCCCTCACCCACGCTGCGCCGGAAGGCGATGAGATATGGCAGGAGAAAGCCTATTTGCCAGGAATGGCCGCAATCGCCACCGGCGTTCTCACCGCGCTAATCGCACAAAGCGCATCCGCACACTCTGCAAAACGGTTTAAACATCATGGGAAGCTTCTACTTATTGGCTCGCTTGGCTTGCTTGCAGTCTTTTGTTTCGAAGATATCTTATGGAAGTTCCTTCGCGACAGCACCTTGTTGGTATTGACCATCGCTACAGCCTGTCTGCTACTCGGCGCTCACTGTCGTTATCTGTATCAACCTGATTTGCAGCCGATTCCAGGAACGCGCTGGCTATGCATCATGGGAAGACAGAGCTATGAAATTTATTTGACACACATGTTTGTCGTGTTTGGCATTGTGAGTACCGCCGCGATGATTGGCACCACAAAGACCATCGGCTTTATTTGGTACTTGCCTGCCGTGGCGCTCTCGTGGTTGCTCGGTGCCACCGTGGAGAAGTGGTATTCACGACCTTGCGACGAATACTTGCGCGGCCAGCTTGTCGATAGCCAATCGTCAATGCTTCCGCACACCAGCATCACCGAAAGTGATGTTAAATAACTGCGCCACATCAATAGCATCAAAGGTGTATTCACGTTCGCAGAATTCGCAGCGCACTTCCACCTTCGCCTGTTCGGCAATAATGCTGTCGACTTCGGTTTGACCCAAAGACTGAAGCATTCCCGCCACACGTTCACGCGAGCAGCGGCAGCGGAAATACACTGGCGATGACTCAAATACACGCAGATCATCTTCATTGAACAAGCGGTGGAGAATTTCGTGATCACTCAAATCTCGCAGCTCCTCAGGACGCAATGTATCGCCAATCAGTTGCACGCGCCGCCAGGCATCATCCAGTTGTTCCTGCTGCTGTTTCAGCTTGGCGTCGTTCTCTGCGTCATTGCTGACATCGTCCAAAATCTTCGGAGTCGGCAGACGTTGCAGCAGCATCCCTGCAACGCCATTTTCATCCGCATATAACCACAGGCGTGTTGGCAATTGCTCCGACTGCGCAAAGTAAACTTCAAGACAATGTGCCAGTTGCGTTCCTGTTAGTGCCACCACACCTTGATAGCGTTGCTTCAGATCTTCAGTTTCCAGCGTCACAGTAATGTTGCCCTGCCCCGCCAGCTGCTGAATCGTTGTATTGGGATCGTTGACTTTCGCCTTATCAACATGTGACTCATTGAAACGAGCCAGTGCACGCACGTTGAAACTCGCTGTGCATTGCGCCAGTAGCAAATGCATTGGACCATCACCCATCAACTGCAATGTAAGCTGTCCATCAAACTTGATCGTAGATGACAACAGTGCCGCAGCAGCCATGGCTTGGCCGAGCAAGTTGCGGATCGAAGGTGGATAGTGACGATGCTCCAGCATCGCCTGCCACGATGAATCGAGATGAATCAGCTGACCACGAATAGCCAGATGTTCGAAATCGAAACGCTGCAGACTATCCTTATCGTGATGGGAAGATGGCTTATCTGATTCTTGCATAGGGCACTTACGTGAGGGCAAAGTTGTGAAATACAACCTTAGCTCGCGAGCTTCTTCTTCAGTAGTTCGTTCACTTGGGCGGGATTCGCCTTGCCCGCCGTGATCTTCATCACCTGACCCACAAAGAAGCCAAACAATTTATCCTTACCACTCCGATAGTCTGCAAGCTGTGAGGGATTCGCCGCCATGACATCGTCAATGACTTTCTCGATAGCGCTGGTATCAGTAATCTGCTTCAGGCCTTTGACTTCGATCACATCATCGGCTGTCTTGCCATCGGTCCACATCGATTCGAATACTTCTTTGGCTATCTTGCCGGAGATGGTTTCATCGTTGATGCGCGCCAATAGTCCCGCAAGCGCACTTGCATTGACCTTACTCTGGGATATTTCCATGCCGTCGCGATTCAATGCGCCGGACAAGTCTCCCATCACCCAGTTCGCGGCCAGCTTGGCATTGCGCTTTGCGTCGCCACTCAAATGCTTGGTGACGGTTTCATAGTAATCCGCCATTTCGCGCGAACTGGTCAGCACACCGGCATCGTACTTCGGCAGATCATAATCACGAATCAATCGCGCAGCTTTTTCATCAGGCAGCTCGGGCAATGTTTTGCGAATGGATGCAATGAACTCATCATCGATCACCACAGGCAACAAATCGGGATCAGGAAAATAACGGTAGTCGTTGGCTTCTTCCTTGGAACGCAAGGCGCGCGTCTCGCCTTTATCAGGATCGTACAAGCGTGTTTCCTGCTTGATCTTGCCACCACCTTCAATCACATCAATCTGTCGCGCTACTTCGTATTGAATGGCTTTTTCTATAAAGCGGAACGAGTTGAGATTCTTGATTTCGCAGCGCGTACCCAACTTCTCTTCGCCTTTTTTGCGAACCGACACATTGGCATCACAACGGAACGAACCTTCCTGCATGTTGCCATCACAGATTTCAAGATATTGTACGAGCGTGTGAATCTTTTTCAGATAAGCGACCGCTTCTTTTGCCGAACGCATATCCGGTTCAGAAACAATTTCAATCAACGGCGTACCAGCACGATTTAAGTCAATGCCGCTGTAACCCTGAAAGTCTTCGTGCAATGATTTGCCAGCGTCTTCTTCGAGATGAGCGCGTGTAATGCCGATGACTTTGGTGCTGCCATCCTCCAGCACGATCTCCATCTTGCCCTGTTCAACAATCGGCAGTTCGTACTGACTGATCTGATACCCCTTGGGTAAATCGGGATAGAAATAATTCTTGCGTGCAAACACCGAACGCTTCGCAACGGTGGCATCCACTGCAAGACCAAATTTGACTGCCATATGTACTGCTTGTTTATTCAGCACCGGCAATACACCGGGATAACCCAGATCAACCAGGTTGGCCTGTGTATTGGGCTCAGCACCGAATGCAGTTGATGAACCCGAGAAGATTTTACTTCTCGTGGACAACTGTGCGTGTATTTCAAGACCGATGACGGTTTCCCAAGTCATATCATGTTACCAATGCGATCTGCTTAATCTGCTCAAATAAAACACGGACTACAACGTCGCGCTTTCCAACTGATGCAAGTAGATAAATTCCGGCGCCTTGACTCCGGCTTTCTTTCTTATTTCCACCAGCTCCGGCGATTCAAAAAACTTTCTTGCGTTATCCAGTGAGGTCCACCGCGAAAAATGCACAATGTGGTTAGCATCGTGATCAAAACGCAGGAGTTGATAACTCAACTCACCGGCTGCTTTTCTGATGCCTGCTGCCTCATCGAAAACCGTTTTCCATGCTGCATAGTTTTCAACTTCGTGATTGATCAACACGTACTGCACAGCGTTGCAACTCAGGCGTAGCGCTGCGGAACGCGCTTATGCCATTCCGTGGACTGTTGATATACATGCGCTACATTCAACAATTTCGCTTCCGAGAAATGGCCGCCAATAATTTGCAAACCAACAGGCAGATCATTCAGGAATCCACATGGAATCGACATCGCTGGCAATCCGGCAAGGTTGGCGCCAATGGTGTAGATGTCGTTCAGGTACATGGTGATCGGATCATCCACCTTGGCGCCGATATCAAACGCAGGTGTTGGCGAGGTCGGCCCCATCAACACATCGACTTGCTTGAACGCATTCGCAAAATCATCTGTGATCAGGCGGCGAATCTTTTGTGCACGAAGATAATAAGCATCGTAGTAACCAGCGGAAAGTACATAGGTACCCGTCATGATGCGACGCTTCACTTCGGCACCAAAACCTTCACCGCGAGAACGCTTATATAAGTCCATCAGATCGCGCGGTGAATCGCAGCGATAACCGAAACGCACGCCATCGAAGCGCGACAGATTGGAAGAGCATTCAGCTGGAGCCACCACATAGTAAGTGGGCACTGACAACGGCAGGTTAGGAAGACTGACTTCCACAAGTTGCGCGCCCAACGATTCGTACACTGCCAACGCATCACGAACTGGCTTGGCATTCTCAGGACTCAAGCCTTGCTCAAAGAATTCCTTCAGCAGGCCAATCCTCAATCCCTTCAGTGGCTGATTAAGGGTCGCCACATAGTCCGGCACGGGCGCATCAACGCTGGTGGAGTCTTTTTCGTCGAACCCCGACATCGCTTGGAGCAACATCGCGGCGTCTTCAGCACTTAATGACATCACGCCACCTTGATCAAGGCTGGACGCAAACGCAATCATGCCGTAGCGAGAGACGCGACCATAAGTTGGCTTGATGCCGGTCAATGATGTCAGTGCTGCGGGTTGTCGAATCGAGCCGCCGGTGTCGGTTCCTGTTGCAGCGGGTGCAATACGCGCAGCAACCGCTGCCGCTGAACCACCTGAAGAGCCACCCGGAACCTTGTTTAAATTCCACGGATTCTTAACGGCACCGTAAAAGCTGGTTTCGTTGGATGACCCCATCGCAAACTCATCCATGTTGGTTTTACCCAGCATGACAATACCCGCTTGCTTGAACTTGCTGACCACGGTTGCATCGTATGGAGCAACGAAATTGGAAAGCATCTTTGAACCGCATGTCGTGAGTACGCCATCGGTACAAAAAATATCCTTGTGGGCTAGCGGCAAACCCGCCAATGAGCCACCCTTGCCGCTTGCGATTTGCGCATCAGCGGCAGCCGCTTGCTGCAAAGCCATATCTGGCGTCACCGTGATATAGGCATTCAACTCACCATTGAACTTCTCGATACGATTCAGGAAGTGTCTGGTGAGTTCTACGCTGGAAAACTGCTTCGCTTTCAGCCCCTTTGCCATCTCAGACAGGGTCAGATTGTGTAACTGTGTCACGGCCGCTTCCTACTCAATTACCTTGGGAACCAGGTACAAACCCGCTTCTACCTTCGTGGCATTGCGCTGGAACTTCTCGTGCTGGTCTTCAGCCGTCACCTGATCATCGCGCAGGCGTTGTACCTGTCCGGCAAGTGGATGCGCCATCGGCTCGACCTTGCTGATATCCGCAGAATTCAACTGTTCTACCAGTCCCAGTATCTTCGACAAGCTGCCAGCATAGACCGTGGCTTCCGATTCGGTGATCGATAACCTTGCCAGATGTGCGATGTTTTCAACGTCGCTGCGGCTCAAACTCATAACCAGCTCCGGATACATTGATGTATCCGGCGATGATACACGGAAGGTTGTGTGATGTGGCAGTTGTCACATCATGACGAAGATTTATGCAGGCAAATTTGTGCTTCACTTTGGCATTGAAATACGCTGTGTTAACTCATAGAGTAGCGACCAATTTGCTGACCCAATTTATTGGCCCGTTTTTCCGCTTTTTTCCGTAGAAACCATGTTCAAAAACCTTCGGGGTTATTTCTCCAATGACCTCTCAATCGATCTGGGTACTGCCAACACGCTGATTTACGTGCGTGGCCGCGGTATTGTTCTGAACGAACCTTCAGTCGTCGCGATTCGTGAAGAGCCAGGACGTGGTGGCAAAAAGATCGAAGCGGTCGGCGCAGACGCAAAGAACATGCTGGGCCGTACTCCGGGTCATATCACCGCGATTCGCCCGATGAAAGATGGCGTGATTGCCAACTTCACTGTCACCGAAGAAATGTTGAAGCACTTTATCCGCAAGGTGCATGGCGAACGATTGATCCTTCGCCCTAGTCCTCGCGTATTGGTTTGCGTACCGTATGGCTCTACTCAGGTTGAACGTCGCGCCATTCAGGAATCAGCAGAAGGTGCTGGTGCCCGTTGGGTAAAACTGATTGAAGAGCCAATGGCTGCTGCCGTTGGCGCTGGGCTTCCGATTCACGAAGCACGCGGCTCCATGGTGCTGGACATCGGTGGCGGTACTTCTGAAGTGGCCGTTATTTCCTTGAATGGCATTGTATATGCCTCATCGGTACGCATCGGTGGTGACCGCTTTGATGACGCCATCATCAATTACGTGCGTCGCAACTACGGTATTCTGATTGGTGAAGCGACGGCCGAACGAATCAAGATTGAAATTGGCTCGGCATACCCCGGACAGCAGGTCCGCGAAATGTCAGTGAAGGGACGCAATCTATCGGAAGGCGTGCCACGCAGCTTCACTTTGAATTCCAATGAAATTCTCGAAGCCCTGCAGGAACCGCTCGCAGGCATCGTCGGTGCGGTGAAAGTGGCGCTAGAGCAAACACCACCGGAGCTGGGTGCAGACGTTGCCGATCGTGGCATCGTGCTCACCGGTGGCGGCGCACTGCTACGCGATGTGGACAAACTGCTGGCCGAAGAAACTGGCTTGCCAGTGGTGGTCGCAGAAGATCCACTTACATGTGTGGCCCGCGGTGGTGGTCGCATGCTCGAGTTGATCGACGAGCACGGCCCTTCATTGTTCAACCTGGAATAAACGGATAACAAACTGTAGGTTGGGCCGAGTCTGCAAAGCCCAGCATTCATATGTATGGAAGATGTTGGGCTGCGCAGACTCAGTCCAACTTACGCGACTCTGTATAAAAAGCGCAATCGCAACAAGTGGCCAGCTTCAGCTCAGATATTCGTCCCATCATTGGCCGCGGTCCATCGCTGATCGCTCGTTCTTTTTTTCTGGTGGTCATCAGTATCGGCTTGATGGTTGCGGATCATCGTTACCACTACCTCGACAATGTTCGGCAGGTCATGTCGGTGGTGGTATATCCAGTACAATGGATTGTCGATATGCCATCGCGCGTTACTCACTGGATGTACGACAGCTTTGCTGATCGCAATCGTCTGCGAACCGAGAATGAAGCGCTAACCGCTGCACTGCGAGACGCCAAGCTCGACTTGCAGACCCTTGCCACGCTCAAAGAAGAAAACCAGCGATTGCGTGAGTTACAAGAAGCCGCCAACACCATTAGCGAGAAGCGTGTAATTGCCCGGATCATGCGCGTCGACCTCGACCCATTGCGACATCGAGTAGTGCTCAACAAAGGTCAGGTGGACGGTGTGTATAAAGGTCAGGCCATTCTCGATACACAGGGCGTCTTTGGACAAATCACTCAAGTCGGTCGCTACACTTCTGAGGCCATTCTGATCTCTGATCCCGAACATGCCATCCCGGTGCGCGTCAATCGCAGCGGCCTGCGAACTATCGCGGAAGGCACCGGGGCCACTGGCAAACTCAACCTGCCTTTTCTCACCAGCGAAGCAGATATCAAGCCTGGTGACCTTTTAATTGCCTCCGGTCTCGGTGGCATCTTTCCGCCGGGTTATCCCGTTGCAGAGGTGACAAAAGTTGAACGAAGCCCTTCAGAGACTTTTGCAACGGTAGAAGCGAAACCCACTGCACTGCTGGATCGCGACTATGAAGTCATGCTGATCTGGTACCAGCCGCAAGAGTTCGAGACTTTTGCTCAATCAGACAAGAAGGCAACGCGTCCTGATGCCAAGGGTCGCAAACCATGATGCCGGATCGAATTGGCTGGCTGCGCATCCTGTGGACCAGTGCGATTGCTTTACTGCTCACCATTGCACCCCTGCCGGATGCGATAAACGCGGCGCGTCCAGACTGGCTGTTATTGTTGGTGATTTACTGGACATTGAATGCTCCACTGCTTGCCGGCCTCAGCTACGCGTGGATATGCGGCTTGTTAATGGATGCGCTAGTGGGCACCTTGCTTGGTCAGTACGCATTGACCTTCGTAGTGATTGCCGCGGTAGCGCATCGCTTTCAACTGCGCATGCGCATCTTTCCAGTATTGCAGCAAGCTGCGATTGTGCTGTTACTCGTGCTGCTCTATCACTGGCTGCTATACGTCATCAGCGGCTTTGCTGGTGAGCAGTTCTCTTCCTGGTTGCGCTGGCTACCTGCAGTTGCTGGTGCGTTGTTCTGGCCATTGCTTGTATCCGTGCTGGATACCGTCAATCGTTTGAGCAAGTAAGAGAAAGACGCGGATGATCAGCTGAAGCACCATGCATAGCAGTCGCATCAAGGACCATCACAGCGAGCAGAAACTGTTCACACAACGCAGTGTTGTCGCGGCGTTGCTGATCACCTGTGGCATCATTGCATTGATCACGCGCCTGTTCTGGTTGCAAGTAGTTCGTTACGACTACTTCGCAGAACAATCGACCGGCAACCGCATCCGCTTTGAGCCTTTACCACCCAGTCGCGGATTGATTCTGGACCGCAACGGTATACCGCTAGCGGTGAATTCGCCTTCTTACCAGCTTGAAATGGTACGCGAACAGGTTCCCGACATTGATGCAACACTGCAGTCACTCGCCAATCTTCAATTGCTGGATCGTGATGACCTGCCTGCCTTGAAACGCGACATCATGCGTCGCCGCAGTTTCGAAGCGGTGCCGGTCAAGCTATCGTTGAACGATGAGGAACTCGCGCGCTTTGCAGTGCGCCGTCAGGACTTTCCCGGTGTGGAAATCAAACCGCGGCTGTCACGACGTTACCCATTGGGTGTCAGTGGTGTTCATGCTTTAGGTTACGTTGGCATCATCAGTGAAGCCGATCAGAAAGTGCTCGACCCCGATGAGTACGCAGGCACCGCGCTGGTAGGCAAAGCTGGTGTAGAGAAACGCTATGAACAAACCTTACATGGCAAGGCTGGCTATCAGCAATTGCTTGTTAATGCTCAGGGTCGTCGCGTCGATCAACCCGGTACACATAGCTCTGATTTGCGCCGCAAAGAACCCGTTGCCGGTAACGATCTGTTTCTGACCATTGACGAGAAGCTGCAGATTGCTGTTGAAGAGATGCTTCGCGAAAAGAAAGTCGACGCATCCGGCAATACCTATGAAGATCAACGGCGTGCCGCTGTCATTGCAATTGATCCCAATAATGGCGACGTGCTGGCGTTTGTCAGCACGCCGGGTTTTGACCCCAATCTATTTGGACGCGGATTATCCAGCGCGCAATATCGCGAACTGGTCAATGACCCTGACAAGCCCATGTATGATCGCGTGATGCGTGGTGTGTATCCATCAGGCTCGACCATTAAACCGTTTATGGCGATGGCGGGCTTGTACTACAACATCGTCACACCCACCACTGCGGAATATTGCCCCGGTTACTTTCGCCTGCCCGGTGTATCGCGTCCATGGACCGATTTGCATGTCCATGGATCAATCAGCATGGTGACCGCCATTAAAGTGTCATGCGACGTTTACTTTTACAGTCTTGCAAACCAGCTGGGTGTAGATCGTATTCATGACTATCTGAGTGAGTTTGGCTTTGGTCAGTTAACGGGTATCGATATTGATGGCGAACTGTCAGCGACACTGCCCTCGACTGCATGGAAGCGTGAATACTTTAAACGTAAGGAAGCACAACAATGGTATGCCGGCGACACCATCAGCGTTGGGATCGGTCAGGGATATCTCACGGTGACACCACTACAACTTGCCCATGCGGTCGCAACGCTGAGTAAACGCGGTCAGGGCTATCAACCACGATTGATTCATGCCGTGCGCAACACCATCACGGGTGAAGTAAAAGAAGTATCACCCATTCCATTGGAGCCCGTGAAAGTGCGTGATCCAGGCAGCTGGGATGCAGTGATTCAAGGCATGGAAGAAGTCGTCAAGACGGGTGGCACCGCTGCAGTGGCTTTCAATGGCGCGCCTTATGCTGTCGCAGCGAAGACTGGGACC
>DATAHE010000365.1:0-4761 GCA_036263355.1 Steroidobacteraceae bacterium
CTTACAAACCATAGTTGCAAACGACGACAACTACGCTCTGGCGGCTTAATCCCGCCTAACCCTCGCCCGGTATGTGCTTGTGCATCCGGAATGGGGGACGCGCTCACAAGATCGCTATTCAATGTGCTGAAGGTTGAATAGTTAAACGCCTCTTGAGCTGGTCACACGTCTTCCCTGCCCGTCGGGTAGCGTGTGATGAGAACCAATGACATGGCTAAACATGTAGATCGTGTAGCGTAGGGCTTGCGGACGCGGGTTCGATTCCCGCCGCCTCCACCAATAAAAAAGCCCGGAGAAATCCGGGCTTTTTTTCGTTAGGCAATGGTCACTTGCTCTGCACTTTCAACAGAGACTGCACTGATGCATTGAAGAACCGTCCATCTCCGGTTGAGGTTAGTACTTTCTTTGCATCATCCCAATGCAACTTGCCGACGACAATGCCCTTGCCTTTCTCATAGTCATACGTCACGCCATCAT
Organism: Steroidobacteraceae bacterium; assembly: GCA_036263355.1. Taxonomy (GTDB): domain Bacteria; phylum Pseudomonadota; class Gammaproteobacteria; order Steroidobacterales; family Steroidobacteraceae; genus CAILZL01. The sequence continues at coordinate 478 of DATAHE010000365.1, forward strand.
CATCATACAAACTGAAATCAGCATCTTTGCCAGGATAGACCTTGATTTCGTTGATCGACTGCTTCGTTGCCGTTGATTGAATATCAGACCCAACTGGGATGATGGAACCAGCGCGAACAAACAATGGAATCTGGTCAATCGGTGATGCGACAGACACAGTTTGTCCACCGGTATATTTTTCATTCGTCCAATAGTTATACCAATCGGTGCCTGCTGGCAGATAAACCGTCTTAACGAGCTGTCCTTGTTCAGTCACCGGTGCAACCAGAAACGCCGGGCCAAACATATATTCGTTGCCGATGTTGTAAACATTCCTGTCGTTGGGAAAATCCATCCACAACGCACGCATGAACGGCGCACCTGTATCGTAAGTCTGCTTTGCTTGTGAGTACAGGTAAGGAATCAATTGATAGCGCCATCGATCATACTTCGCCAAAATTTCTTCAGCGTGTTTGCCAAACACCCACAGCTCTGCCTTCTTGCGATCGCCGTGAATGCGTAGCGTTGGCAAAAAAGTACCGTATTGAAACCAGCGCACAAACAACTCTGGATAATCATAATTCTTTCCAGCCACTTCTTCGGAACCAGCGGGATCAACCAGCGGTTTGCAATTGCAGGTTGTTGCTTGTGGCAACCACTGCCAGCCACCAATGTCGTTGCCCCAGTAGGCCAAGCCCGATGCCGTGTAGTTCAGCCCCGTTGGCACTTGTCGTTGTAATGCATCCCAGCTGGGATTGATATCAGATGACCAGAATAACGCACCGGTACGTTGCGAACCCAGATATGCAGCGCGCGCGAGAATAACATTGCGCTTGTTGGGACGATCACGACGCGAACCTTGCGCAACACCTTCTACGTGCAACAATGGAAACACGTTGTGATATCGATCACCAGAGCCGATGCTGTAGAACAAGCCATCTGGCACCAGATCGGGCTCTGTTTCATCCAGCCATAAATAGTCGAAGCCATGCGAAAGAATGTTGTCGCGTGTTTTCTGCCAGAACCATTCGCGAGCAACCGGATTAGTAGAATCAATCAACGCACCGGTGCGATCGCTGCGAAATGGCAACCCATCCTGCGTCTTGCCCTTGGCATCTTTCAGGAACAGTCCGCGACGATCCAGTTCGTTAAAGTAACGTGAAGCGGTTTCAAAACGTGGCCACACAGAAATGATTGATTGCATTCCGATTGAGTGCAGCTCCTTATTCATCTCATCAGGACGCGGAAACTGCGCAGGATCAATGTCCAGTTGCCCCATGCGCGTCCAGTAGAACCAGTCGACGACCATGATATCGAGCGGATAGTTGCGTTGACGATAGCCATGCGCGACGTCCAGCACTTCCTGCTGGCTTTGATAACGCGCCTTCGATTGAATCAAACCAAATGTCGCTTTCGGCGGAATGGGCGTACGCCCAGTGAGTTGCGCATAACCTGAGTAAAGTTGTTCAACCGTATCGCCAACAATTACAAAGAACGATACTCGCTCGCCGACATTCGATTGCCATGCCGTGCGGCCATTCACTGCCGGTGTGACGCGCGTTGCGGATGGATTGTCCCATACCACACCATACCCTTTTGATGACACCATGAAAGGCACGCACACCGTTTCGCCGTGAGGAGCATCGTACCAATGCTTGCAATCAATCACACGATTGCGCAGATCAAGAATCCCTTCCTGGTTTTGACCAAGTCCATAGAAGTGCTCATCCGGTGTTGTTTTGAATGTTGCCCCGACTTGATAGGTTTGTTCTCCATTCACTACATGCGGTGACATTTCCCAGCCGGTCATATCGAGCACCACATTGCCCTTGCTGTTGAAAACTTTCAATGCAACCGGCGGCAATGATGGCGCAAAGTAACGTTCACCCATCGACGGAACATGCAGAGCAGGCGCCGGGTCAACATGCACGCGCAATGAACTCGACACGAAGTCATCACCTTGCGAACTTGATTGCAGCTTTAGTAACTGCGGATCAGCACTGGCGCTGATTCCATATCCCGCAGGCGCAGAGAGCTGGTCTTTGTCGACTGCCAACGTAACACGCACGATGTTCGGACCAAAACCTTCAATGGAGACTAGTGCGCCATTGCGATCCAGCACCGTTGCATTCGCGCTCACGCTCAGCATGAGAAGACATATCCCCATCGGAACCATGGTGCGTACTAGCCAATTGCAACTGGGATACCGGTTACCATTCATAACTCACCTTTATTGTTTTGAGACCAGAAGAGAATTATCGCTTAGGTTCGGGCGTGTAGATCGGTGTGGGAAAAGTCGTCACGTTAGACGCTTCTGCATTGGTGATCTTGCTGATACCCTGCTTGCGTACCTCGTCGATACGCAAAATAGAATGCATGGGAAGGTAAGTCCGCTTTACCCCCTCGAATTCAGTTTTGACCCGCTCTTCAGAGGGATCAACCACGACAGAACTTTTCTCCCCGAAGATCAGCTCCTCGACTTCAACGAATCCCCACAAAGCGCCGTGACTAACCTTTTTCGCGTAAATTTCGTAAACCTTACCCTGATTGGCAAATACAACTTTGAAAATGTGACTGGCTGCCATATTGAACTTAAGGGGGATTGTTAGATTAGGGGCATATTCTAGCCAGTTAACAGGATACAAAGGATCGCGTTCGATCCAATGTAACAAAATATTTTGTAGCGATTGATTCCGGGAAGTCTATAAACTGCATCGGCTGGAAAAGTTTGATTTCGTGCCACTTTGAGTGGCGATGCATTGGCCGCGGGAAGTTTTATGGCATTGAAAATGCGGGTTATCTCCGAGCAATATCAACAGCTCGGTAAACTGGGCACGCGCATGTTTGGCGTGACCGGCGGACGTATTGGACGTTCGCCTGATAACGATTGGGCGTTGCCTGATCCGGACCGCTATATCTCCAGCCACCACGCTGCCGTTCACTTTCGCGCTGGCAAATGGATACTTGAAGACACCAGTACCAATGGTCTTTTTGTAAACAACTCCGATATTCCCTTGGCGCAACAAGGTCCCTACATCCTGAAGGATGGCGACCGAATTCGCATGGGTGACTACGACATTCTCATCAGTCTGGATGATCGTCTGGATTTTCCCATGGATTCATCGGCAGTCACCGCCAATACGCCTCAACCGGTTGCACGCCCCAATCGCAGTCGTAAAGAGCACGATCACGATAATCTGAACGCTGAAATTGACATCAATTCGTTGTTGTCTGGTGAGTCCACGCGCTTCGCCCCACCACCTGCTGCAAGTGGTCGGTACGAGGTCCCAAAGCCTTTTGAAATGGAGCCCATGGCATCACCCCCCGCGCCGCCTGCAGCGCGTTCGGCGCCGGTGGCGCGAGCTGCGGTGCAAACGAAGCCCGCTGTCGATCCGGCCGCATCAGGCATGTACGAGAACATTCCACTGTCGGGCACCGGCCCGATTGTTCCCATCCCAGAGCCACCCGCCAATGGTGGGGGCGATGATTGGCACCTGCGAACACGTCGTTATCAGAAGTCCGGGCCCAACATTGCGCCCAATGCGCCATCAAAGTCCGAGCGCGGCCAGCCCGGTGGTGATTTGCAATCTGAATTGAACGCAGGTGTCGAAGCGTTCTGTCGCGGCTTGGGTGTTGATCCTTCAAGCTTGCCCAGTGATCTGCAGACCACGACACTCACATTGGCCGGACAAATGTTGCGTGAGACCGTGCTGGCATTGATGGAGGCGTTGAAAGCCCGCGGCGAATTCAAAGGCAGATTTGATCCTAATTCCACCGGGTCGCAATCAGCACAGAACAATCCACTGAAGATTGGCACTGGTGTGGATGATGCCATTCGCAAGTTACTGGATGCTCATAACACTCGCTACTTGGGTCCCGTGGAAGCATTGCGCGATGCCTTCAGTGATCTGAAAACTCACCAGACTGCTGTCACTTCTGGCATGCATGCTGGCCTCAATGGGCTGATGCAACGTATCAATCCGAATGAGTTGCAAGATCGATTCGAACGTAACCTCAAGCGTGTTGGCGGGCCTGGCAAAGACAACAAGGGCAAGTACTGGGATCTGTATACGGAGTTTTTCCAGGTACTGAACCAGCGCAACAATGATGGACTACCCCTGTCATTCCACGAAGACTTTGTGCAGACCTACGTCGAACGCATTAATGGATTCCGATCCAATCGACGACGGTAGCGCTTACGAGACATCACCCCCAATAAAAAAGGCCGCTTTCGCGGCCTTTTTCTTTATATGCGCGAATTCTGCTAGCCGCGTGGATGATGAGCTGAATGCAACTCTTTCATAC
>DATAHE010000366.1:0-5218 GCA_036263355.1 Steroidobacteraceae bacterium
CGGTGGTGATATTGAAACCACAGCAACGAACACTAATCTTGAGGCGGCTGACGAAATCGCACGTCAATTACGCTTGCGCGATATCGGCGGATTGATTGTCATTGACTTCATCGACATGGAGTCCACCAAGAATCAACGCGACGTCGAAGATCGTCTACGTGACGCAGTAAAACAGGATCGTGCCCGCATTCAGCTGGGTCGCATTTCGCGTTTCGGCTTGCTGGAATTGTCACGTCAACGTTTGCGTCCTTCGATAACCGAAGCGACGCATCACACCTGCCCTCGTTGCACAGGCATGGGCAAGATTCGCAGCGTAGAGTCTCTCGCGCTGACATTGTTGCGATTGATCGGTGAAGAAGCTCGTAAAGAACGTACAGCCAAAGTCATCGCACAGCTTCCCGTTGATGTTGCGACTTTCCTGATCAATGAGAAACGCGAATGGCTGAATGATGTCGAGTCCAAGAACAAGGCCGAGATCATTCTGGTTCCCAACAAATACATGGAAACACCGGCCTACGAAATTCGTCGCGTACGTGACGATGAAATCGAACAGGTTGAAGGCAGCTCGAGTTACAAGATGGCGGCACAGCCCACTGTTGATGTGGAAGCGGTGGCCAACCGTGAAGAACAGAAAGTAGTCATACAGCAGCCCGCGGTTACCAATGTCATGCCCGCCGCACCGGCACCTGTCGCTGTAGAAAAGCCCGAAGGTCCTGGCATTCTCGTACGCTTGTGGCGCTTCTTGTTTGGTGGCAGCGAAGCAGCACCTGAAAAGGCAAAGCCACATCGCAATGACAAACGCAATGATCGTCATGATCGCCATCGCGACAAACGTCATGGTGGTGATCGTGAGCGTCATGGTCGCCACGGTGGCGCTCATGGGCGCGACAATAAACAACAAGACCGGCACGAACGTGATCGCGACCGCAATGCAGGTGGTAGCAACAGTGGCGGCGGTGATCGTCATCGTCATCGTGGTATCAGCAGCGGCAGTGACCATCGCAACTCCCCGGCTGATGATGCCCGCAAGGAACAGCAGCAAAAACAGAAGCGTGATCATGACAATCGTCAACATGATCGCGACGCGCAACGTAATGTCGCCAACGCTGCGGCAAGCACCACCGAATCAGCAGCACCAGCAGTTGAAGGTGATCAAGGCGCACGACATGAACGCGGTGGTCGCGGCCGTCGCAATCGCCGTCGTCGCGGTGGACGTGGTCGTGGTGGCGAAGATCGTAATTTCAATCGCGATCAACCAACGCAGGGTGCAGCGGTCACTGGCGATCAAGGTGGAACAGACAAAACCGTATGGCTGGATGATTCACAACCAGGCAGTGGTGGCCATTCACAACCGATGAACCATTCGGTGAACCACTCAGAGAACAGTGGTGCCAGTGCGCCTCGTGAGACCTCTTCACAGCAGGCGTTCAGCGAGCCATCAACTCACAAGGAACCGATTGCGTATTCTGCTCCACAAGTCGAACACTCGACTCCAGTCTCTGGATCATCAGGTGGTTCCGCTTGGTCGAGCGATAACCCGACTCCAAGCAATCGCGAATAGGAAGATTGAGGCCGTTTGTCATGCGCGGGTTAACCCGGACTGGCAGCGGCCGCACAAGCGCAATCACTCGGTTTGCCAGATACGCGATGCTGATAATCGTCAGCATCGCATCAATCACCGCCGCGCTTTATCTTTTGCGGCCCGCGATGTCAGCACTGGCGTATACACCACGCGTCGGAAATACCACGCTTGAAATGCTACCGTGGGTATTTCACGAACCCTCTGTTGGCAACAGATTGTCTCTTTCTGTCCCTGTTCACTGGTATACGCCCAGAACATGGAGAGTTGTTCCCGATGATGAGCTAGTCGCGATCCAGATCAATGGCCATAACGTTCCGCTGGACTCCATTCACGCCGATGCACTACACGACTGGGGAAAAGGATTTGAATTTGATTTCTCGCCGTGGCTGACCAACGGCAACAATGTTGTAACGTTTGAATTGAACAATCGTGGTGGAGATGGCGGCATCACCTTTCGTCCAGTGGATGGAAAGCGCTGGGTTATTTTATGGCTTGCATTTCTGCCATGGTTGTACCTGCTGTCACGGGTAATTCGATTACCCAGGTATCAGACAGTAATCATCGCTCTAGCCTTGGCGGTCATTTGCAACTACTGGTCGATTACACCTTGGATATCGCGCACTCACGATGTATGGGGAGTTGATTCTCACGATGGTCACATCGACTACGTGATACGTATTGCACATACCTTGAGCTTGCCGGGCCCTAATGAAAAGTGGGAGCTATTCCAGCCGCCGCTCTACTACATTGGCGGAGCCATTGTCTGGCGCTGGGCCGAGTGGTTACATCTCTCGCCACCCGAAGCCGTTCAGGCTTATTCGTTATTGCTATGGATAATCTTCCTTGTCGGATCAGGGGCGCTGATCAACATTGTATTGCGTGACCGGCGCGTTGCAGCCGGTTTTGCGATTGCCGCCGTCGCATTCTGGCCAAGTGGCATTATCTCTTCGGTTTGCATTAACAATGATGTCGGCTTTTATGCCTGCGCATCACTAGCTACGCTTTTTATGGTTCGATGGTGGCGTAGCAACAAGGCTTCTTATTTGCTGTTGGCTTCACTATTCGCGGCGTTAGGATTAATCGCCAAGAGCACTGCATTGGTTCTGGTCGCGACGCTAGGATTACTGATGCTGCTCAGAATGGTTCGTCATCAGCGATGGTGCCGGTGGCAACCATGGAAGGCATATCTATCCAGTGCCACAATAATTTTAATTGGCTTTTCACTGGGCATTGGCAGAAAACTCTTCTACTACTGGAATGGTTCCGTCTCGAATTGGCTTACAGGTGACAATGCAACGTTCCTTGGTGACTGGTTAAAGGTCCCGGCTAAAGTTGGCAACTTCATTCCGCTCGATCTCGCAACATTTTTATCGTATCCGTGGGCGGACCTTACTAATGATGCACATGGACGTAACAACTTCTGGAATCTGCTGTTACGCACTTCTTTGACAGGCGAATACAGCTTCAGCGGAGTTATGCAGGAAAGGATTGCTTTCTTGTGGGGTGGTTTATTGGTGATACTGTTAGCCATCTTGGCTTCTCAATGGAAAAGGCTGAGAACTCATGGCAACGCATGGCGTTATGCGCCGCTTTTAATTATCAGCATGCTATGGCTCGCCAGTCTGATTTCTTTCCGCATACAGGTATCGTATTCGTGCAACAACGACTTCCGGTACCTGCTACCCATACTGGTTCCATTTTCGATCGCATGCGCTACTAGCGGAACCATCGCACGCATCTGTCTGGTCGCCGTTGCGTTGGGGTCGACGTTGTTTTTCGCAACGCTTGGCTATGGTCCGTAATCTTCCCTTGCATCGCGCAATATAGTGTTGCTTTGCTGTTAAGTTTTGCCGTTCAAGTTTCACGCGCTAGGCGGCATCTAATTTCTGCTGCACTCAATCCGGCGTAACCCGCTTAACCACATAGTATTGTGTCCACAATACCCACTCCAGAAAAGAATCACGCATTTTCTTTTCCAGATTAGCAGAAAGAGTCTGTGCGAATTTTCCTCCGACCTCTGCCAGTCCGGGTAGATATAGTCCGCCTTTGGCGTGGTCCATCACACGGAAATTTGCGGCCGCAAGTTGGCGGCGCAATTCATGCTCAGTCATCAGATTGATATGACCCAATTCAAGAACGGGTTCCCGATATGCCAGACGGGTCAACCAGATAAGCCACGGCGAGAGGGCAACTTTAGCCACCACTTCCAGTGAGCTGTAGCGTTGTGGTGTCGACAGCACCAGCACGCCATCTGGTTTTAATATGCGTGCAATATTCTGCAGGGCTGCAGGTGAGTCAGCTATGTGCTCAATCACTTCAGTACATAAAATCAAATCGAAAAAATCCGAAGGCAAGGCTGAGTGCGTAATATCATCCACGACAGTGGTAACGCGTGAATCATCTGAATACCGCGCACCAATCGCACTCAGATATACTGGCTCGCAATCAGCCAGATAAATGTCAGCAAAGTTATTGAGCAAGGTTGGAACATAGACTCCAGAGCCCGGCCCTATTTCCAATGCTTTGCCGCCACTGCAACTGTGCTTCTGGATTTCTTTGACGATCCAGTCGCGGCGTGAGTTGTGTAACCAGCGGCGCGTTGGATTGCGGGACTCGTACAAGGTACGTTGCAATGATACAAGCTCATCGGTCATATCTTGCTACTCGCATATGTGACGCGATCATGTATCCACTCCGCGCCAAAATTGAAATCGTGATAGTGACGCCCATATGTCTTACGAGCGCCTATCCGGCATGTTTTCATCAGTAATTGCACGTCGTGCGGTACCTGGCTTATAGCTGTTCAGAAAGTACAACGGACGATTCTTTGTCTCGTTGAAAATTCGTCCGAGATACTCTCCAAGCACGCCTATGGCAGTTAACTGCACGCCTCCCAGAAATAACACCACCACTATCAACGATGGATAACCCGCAACAGGGTTTCCATATGCCAGTGTCCTGATAATCATATATATCCCATAGACAAATGCCCCGACGGCGGTTGTCAAACCCACGTAGGTCGAAATGCGTAATGGGGCCGTCGTAAAAGACGTGATTCCTTCCAAAGCAAAATTCCATAGCCGCCAGTAATTCCATTTGGTCTCACCGGAAAACCGAGCATCACGCTGATAGTAGATAGCTTTTTGCGGATACCCTATCCATGTGAATAGGCCTTTCATAAATCGATGGTGTTCACGCAGTTGACGCAATGCGAGCACCGCACGACGCGATAGCAACCTGAAGTCTCCCGTATCCCTCGGTAACTGAACTTGACTCATTCTCCGCATGAGTCCGTAAAAAGAACTTGCCGTTTTCTTTTTTAACCAGCTCTCGCCACGGCGTTCAGTTCGGGTGGCATACACCACATCAAATCCGTTGCGCCATTCCTCAATCATTGCAGGAATCAATTCAGGCGGATCTTGCAGATCCGCGTCTATCACGATAATGGCATCACCATTAGCAATATCCAGACCGGCAGTCGTCGCAATTTCCTTCCCGAAATTACGGCTCAAGTCAACAACTGAGACGTGCTCATCCGAAGCCCGCAATGAATCAAGAACCGATAGCGTGTTGTCCGTGCTACCGTCGTTCACAAAAAGCAGCTCGTAATCGACATCAATACCCGCAAACACCGCA
>DATAHE010000367.1:0-3003 GCA_036263355.1 Steroidobacteraceae bacterium
CTGCAAGTTCTGAAAACGTTTGTCCCATTCTGGCGCGGCTTCGCACAGGCGCTGCGTTTCTGCACGCAGTGGTTCAATCGGCGTGTTGTAATCCAGCCATAGGATGATGGAGCCAGTGATGCTGGATGAATTGCGTGTCCAATTCTGGAATGGATGATCGATGAACCACTGTAGTGGCATCACCAGTCGTCGGTCGTCCCAGATTCGAACCACCACATAGGTCGAAAGAATTTCTTCAATCACACCCCATTCGCCTTCAACGATTACCACATCGTTAAGCCGAATCGGTTGTGTGAAAGCGATCTGCAGTCCCGCCAGCAGATTGCCGAACAATGGTTTTGCAGCAAGGCCAATGACTACACCAGCCAGACCTGCGGAGGCCAGCAAGCTGGTGCCTACCTGTCGCACCGCAGGAAAGGTCATTAGTGCGGCGGCAAATCCGATGATGACGATGACAGTCATGATAGTGCGTGATAGCAGGCGTGTCTGTGTTTGCATGCGCCGACCATGTACAGACTGCAATTCTTCTTCTGGCAGATGCGCAATTACCGCGCTCGAAGTTGACTTGGTTAGCTTCACTAACAACCAGGTGAGCATGATGATGACCAGCACCATCAATACATGGTTGATGGTCACCAGATACTGATCAGGCCAGGGAATAATATCCTGTGCTGCTGCCACTGCGATAACACATGCCGTTGCAACGCCAACGTTCTGCAAGTCCTGCACTGTCTTTAGCGCCAGCGTGTGGTGTCTGGTGATCCGCTTCAACACGATGAAGCCAGTCATTGATAGCGCGTAAGCGACCAGCAGCACGATTGCAATTCTCAATACCAGATCAAGCATGGATCACCTTTGCCTTAACTGTTGCTCAACTGTTGTACTCAACCTCAAGCGAAGCGAGCTTCACCAGCGTGAAGCGATAACGTAAAGCAATCACTGATCAATTGCCGTTAAAACGTATCGTCTTTGTCTGTAAGTTTTCTCCGACGCCGAAATGGCATATTTGTTATGTAGGAAGAGGCAGCAAATTGGATTGCTGTTGAAACTGTTACACAGCATATTCGTCTCAAGTTCATCGCACTGCATGCAGATAGCTCTGATTGAAACCAAAGAGGTGCATCATGTGGATATTTGTTGAAACACACGCGTTGTGGATCCTGATGGGCGTGGTATTGGTGGTGATCACACTGCTGGCTACCATGTATTGCTTTTCCAGACGTCGTAATTTCGAAGATGGGCCGCGCAAGGGTGAGGCTGCAAATCCCCGTGAAGTGAAGCGCCAGCATGCAGTTCACCTGAACAGGTGAGAGTGAGACCAGAAGTTAGTTGTTCATGCCATTAATGCGGAGGTTGCCATGGGTTACGACAATGTGAGTGAGCGCAAGGGAGTGGGTGCATCAGTACAAAATGGCTTAATGGCCCTGTTGATCGGATTGTCGTTGATCGCCGTTTCGTTTGCCTGCGTCACCATGATATTCCTGAGACGCAAAGAGCCAGCTCATATGCCCCGCGTCGAGAAGCGTCGTGACGATGCGCTGAAAGAAACGTTTCCGGCCAGTGATGCGCCTGCATCACAGTACTTCGATATTCCGGTCAATCGTCTCTGAAGTCAGTGGTCAGGTCGGCTGTGAAGTGCAGTAGCGCATATCTCGCAACGTCAGAAGCTCCTGACTGTGATAGGCGCGCTTCACTGCAACTTTCCCTGTTGCACGCTGACATCGTGTGAGTCGTATCAGGTTGCACATTAAGCCTCATCAATTTCAGTTCGATTTGATTCATTGGCAACTAAAACGAAGGAGATAACCATGCTTTGGCCGATTATCCTGATTGTGGTATTGCTCGCGGTGCTTCCTACATGGCCGTACAGCCGTGGCTGGGGATATTATCCCAGTGGTGGTATCGGTTTGGTGCTTGTTGTATTGCTGGTGCTCTTCTTGTTGCGCGGCGGGCCTGGGGTCTAAGCAAGCTTCTGAGTATTTTTCTATGGAATCAACCGTCTTATCGTTATCGATGAGACGGTTGATTCGCTTGTTGAATATTTTTCAACAACAATTACTTTCGCAACATCACGGCCACGGGAAGATTATCCAAATATGGCTGCACGTGGATGAATTCATTTGAGTGGAACTCTTGTCCGCTTAAAATCTCGTACCAGTCGAGACCATGCATGGCTTGAGGTAATACCACTCTGGTGTCCTTCCACTCCATGACGGCTGAACGACCTGCGAAGAAGCGACGTGCTAACACGATCATTGTTTGATCGTTGTGATGACGTGCAAAACAAATGATGGCATGGCTTTGTTCGCCTTCCAGATTCAGCGGCACGTAATTGCCTTCAATAAAAAGCGTGGCATGTGTGCGGCGCAGATCAAGCAGCTGATAGATAACGGCCAGCTTGATGCGACCATCCTGCCAGTTATTTATATAGCGACGCATTGCCTGTTCGCTGTCTTCCTTTAATTCATTCACTGTCACATGCAGTAGCTGTTCGCGCTTGCGAAAATCGATGGCTCGTCGGTTGTCCGGGTCCACCATGTTGAAATCCCACAGCTCGGTTCCTTGATAGGTATCGGGCATACCGGGCATGCAAAGCCGCAACGCCGTTTGAGTGAGTGATTTCTTCGCTGCCGCTGCGGCGATGGGGGCATGAAAGGCGCAGAATGATTTCAGGAACGCAGCGGACTGAACAGAAGCCAGCAGGGCATCAATACAAGCCAGTACCTGTTGTTCGTATTCGTCGTTGGGGGCGGTCCAGCTTGATTGCTGTTTAGCTTCGCGCATGCACTTGCGCATGACCGTTTTGAGTCTGTCGATGTATTGAGCCATCCCGGTGTTGCGGCTTTCAGTATCACTGAATTCCAGCGGCCAACTACTGACTAATAACTGAAACAGGCGGTACACATCGTTGGCTGCAGCAGTGGGATAGCTCAATAGCAATTTCCATTCGCTAACACGGGCAGCCCATTCGTCGGCCATTTCGCTCAACACTGCAAGTCGCAT